>JAZRPN010000042.1:0-5612 GCA_045649225.1 Clostridia bacterium
CTCGGCGCGACTCCTGCCAGTATTTACGATTGCAAAGGGTATAGCTTCGCAGTTTGGGCACCCAATGCACAATCCGTAAGTGTGGTGGGAGATTTTAATAGCTGGGATACATCGTCGCACCCTATGAATCCGCAAGGCTCAAGCGGTGTCTGGCATGCATTTATTGAGGGTGTAAAGGATGGGCAGTGCTACAAATTTTATATAGTGGATAAAAACGGGAGTGCGCACTATAAAGCCGACCCGTATGCCCGATATGCAGAGGTAAGGCCCGAAACTGCATCTGTTACCTACGATATGTCAGGGTATGAGTGGCACGACGAAAGCTGGCTTAAAAACCGCAGTAAAACACCACCCTACGACAGACCGATGAATATATACGAGATGCACCTCGGCAGCTGGAAAACGCACGACGACGGCACATATTTAACC
This sequence comes from Clostridia bacterium, assembly GCA_045649225.1. GTDB lineage: Bacteria > Bacillota > Clostridia > UMGS1883 > UMGS1883 > UMGS1883. The sequence continues at coordinate 430 of JAZRPN010000042.1, forward strand.
TATAGCGAACTCGCTGACGAGCTCGTACCTTACCTTAAGGAGATGGGCTACACACACGTTGAACTTATGCCGATTAGTGAGTATCCGTTTGACGGTAGCTGGGGCTATCAGGTAACGGGGTACTTTGCCGCAACAAGCAGGTATGGCACTCCCAAGGATTTGATGTATTTCATTGATAAGTGCCATCAAAAAGGCATAAGCGTTATAATGGACTGGGTGCCTGCACATTTCCCCCGTGATGAACACGGACTTGCACGCTTTGACGGGACTCCGATTTATGAATATCCCGACCCGCGCAAAGGGGAGCATAAGGAGTGGGGCACGCTCGTTTTTGACTATGGAAGAAAAGAGGTAATCTCATTTCTTATATCCAACGCATTTTTCTGGCTCGAAGAGTATCACATTGACGGAATCCGTGTAGATGCCGTTTCGAGTATGCTTTATCTTGACTACGGTCGCACGGAATGGATTCCCAACAAATACGGCGGGAACGAAAATCTTGAGGCAGTAGATTTCATAAAGTCGCTCAATAAAGCTATATTTCAGAAATTTCCTAATATACTTATGATAGCTGAGGAATCAACTGCGTGGCCGCTTGTAACACATCCCATAAGTGATGGCGGACTCGGTTTTAATTACAAGTGGAATATGGGCTGGATGAATGATGCTCTTCGCTATATGAGTATGGACCCGTATTTCAGAAGCGGAAATCATAGTCTTATGACTTTTTCTATGATGTACGCTTTTTCGGAAAACTATATCCTGCCGCTTTCGCACGATGAGGTTGTACACGGAAAATGCTCACTTGTGCAAAAAATGTCGGGCCTGTATGAGCAAAAGTTTGAGTCGCTTAAGACGTTCTTTATGTACACGATGGCACATCCGGGTAAAAAACTGTTGTTTATGGGCAGTGAAATTGCTCAGTTCATCGAGTGGCGTTATTACGAGGGGCTTGAGTGGAGCCTGCTTGCATTTGAAAGGCACCGTCAGTTCAGGGAATTTGTAAAAAAGCTCAACGCATTTTATATCGAAAACAAGCCCTTGTGGCAGATTGAAAGAAGCTGGGAAGGGTTTGAATGGATAAATGCCGATGACTGTGAAAGGTCGATTTTCTCGTTTGTACGCAAAGGGAAAAAGGCGAAGGACGAGATAGTGGTTATATGCAACTTCACGCCTGTTAAATACGAAAACTACGTTGTCGGCGTGCCGAGAAGCGGTCAGTACAGTGTTGCGTTTTCGAGTGAAAGCGAGGCCTTTGGCGGCTTTGGTGAAAACAGAGGCGTGATGAGTGCAAAGAAGATAAGGCAAAACTCAATGCCTTACTCAATCAGCTTAGATATTGCACCGATGAGTGCGATTTATTTAAAACGTACAAATAAAAAAGCAGAGGGGAAATCAAAATGAAATCAACCGAATGCGTAGCTATGATTCTTGCAGGGGGACAAGGAAGCCGATTAGGCGTGCTTACAAAGGACGTGGCAAAGCCTGCCGTGCCTTTTGGCGGAAAGTACAGAATTGTCGACTTTACGCTCAGTAACTGCCTGCATTCAGGATTTAATACGGTGGGTGTGCTTACCCAGTATCAGCCACTAGAGCTTAATACTTATATCGGAAGCGGTAACCCCTGGGACCTTAACAGAAACTCAGGAGGTGTGTTTGTGCTTCCGCCGTATCAGAGTGCGGATAGCGGTGAGTGGTACAAGGGTACGGCAAACGCAATTTATCAGAACATCAAATTTATCGATAACTTTAATCCTAAGTATGTTGTTATCCTTTCGGGAGACCATATTTATAAAATGGATTATTCAAAAATGCTTAAATATCACAAAAAGAAAAATGCCGATGCGACAATTGCCGTTATAGAGGTTGCGTGGGAAGAGGCAAGCCGCTTTGGTATTATGACGGCAAATGAAGAGGGCGAAATCGTCGAGTTTGCGGAAAAACCCGAAAAGCCAAACAGTAACCTTGCATCGATGGGCGTTTATGTGTTTACGTGGGAGGTTTTAAAGCGTTATCTTCAGGATGACGAAAGAGACCCCGAAAGTGCAAACGACTTTGGCAAAAACATCATCCCCACAATGCTCGGAAATGGTGAAAAGATGTTCGCCTACGGCTTTGACGGGTACTGGAAGGATGTCGGTACTGTTCAAAGCTTGTGGGAGGCTAATATGGACCTTCTTGCTGAGCCGCCCGTATTTGACCTGCACGACAAGGACTGGGCAGTATTCTCCCGTAATCCCGTTAAACCCCCGCATTATGTTGCAAAGGGTGCAGTTATAAAAAACAGCTGTGTTACCGAGGGCTGCAATGTTTACGGAACAGTAAAACACAGTATCCTGTTTGAGGGCGTTTATGTTGGTAAGGGTGCAGTGGTTGAGGATTCAATCGTATTTCCGGGAACTGTAATAAAAGAAAATGCTCACATCAAAAAGTGCGTTGTGGGCGAAAAGAGCATAATAGGTGAAAACTGCGTTATAGGCGACGAGAGCGTTTCCTCAGATCAGTACGAAAGCAAGTACTGCTCAGGAGGCATAACACTTATCGGCGGAGGTATCGAAATCGGCAAAAATGTGCATATCGGTGCTGAAGCTATGGTTACAGATTCTGTAAAGGGGGATGAGTAATATGAAAGATATGATGGGCTTGATTTTCTCTGACTCAAACGAGTCAAGGCTTAACGAGCTTACGGAAAAACGCTCTACAAGAGCGCTTCCGTTTGGCGGGCGTTACAGGCTTGTTGACTTTATCCTCTCAAATATGGTAAATTCGGGAATTGTTAATGTTGGTGTTATGACACAGATAAACTATTCCTCGCTCATGGACCATCTCGGAAGCGGTGCACCCTGGGACCTTAACCGCAAGCACTACGGACTTTTCATTCTTCCGCCATATATAAGGGGCGATGTAATGGGGCTTAGTGCAGGTAATGTTGACCAGCTTTACGGTGTGCTTACTTTCCTTCGCAGGAGCAGGCAGCAGTATGTGCTTTTGGCGTCGGGTAATGTTGTGTGCAACGTAACCTTCAGGGAAGCACTTGAGATGCATATAGAGAAGGATGCAGATATTACCGCTATATACAACGAGGAAAATGCAGCCGAAAAAGGCTTTAATAACTATACTACCTATGATATCGGCGAAGATGGCAAGGTAACAAAAATTGAGCATAATCCGCATTTTCCGAAGTCAAACTGCGTTGGAATGGATATGTTTATCATTGAAAGACTTCGCCTTATCGAAATGATTGAAGAGGCATATGCCAGCGGTGCACACGACTTTATCCGTGATGTGCTTCTGGCAAACCTTAAGAATTTAAATATATACGGATATAAGTTTGATGGCTTTGTGGGCCGTGTTGACTCGGTAAAGAGCTATTACGAAAATAATATGAAAATGCTTGATTTTGATGTACGTCGTGAACTTTTCGAGGGCGAAAACCTTATCTATACAAAGGTTAAGGACCAGGTTCCCACTCACTACGGAAACAATGCAAGTGTGACAGACTCACTCATTGCCGACGGTTGTGAGATTGATGGCACGGTGGAAAACAGTATAATTTTCCGCGGAGTTCATATAGCAAGCGGCAGTGTTGTGCGTAACTGCATTGTTATGCAAAACAGTGTCATCGAAGAAAACTGCGAGCTTGACAGTGTTGTAATTGATAAGGAATGTACCCTGAGGCAGGGGCAAAGGCTTATCGGGCAGGCAAGCTTCCCTGTAATTCTTCCAAAGAGAACTCTTTTGTAAGAAAGGACTAAAAAATGAAGGTTTTATTTGCAACAAGTGAATGCGTACCATTCGTTAAAACAGGCGGTCTTGCCGATGTTGTTGGTGCTCTTCCTGCAGAGCTTTGCTCGCAGGGGTGTGAGGCGAGGGTAATTCTCCCGAAGTATGCATCTATCCCGCAAAAGTACAAGGACCAGATGCACTACATCAGCAATATCTATATAAAAATGGGCTGGAGAAGTCAGTACTGTGGTGTGTTTGAGCTTACAATCGGTGAAGTAAAATACTACTTTGTTGATAACGAGTTTTACTTCGGGTCAGACGCCGTATACAGTGATATCAGTGTTGATGTTGAACGCTTTGCGTTTTTTGACAAGGCGGTGCTTGCTCTCTTGCAGGTTATTGATTTCTGGCCTGATGTAATACATTGTAACGACTGGCAGACGGGTATGATTCCCGTGCTTTTGCGTGCTCATTACGGCTTTGACGAAAGGTACACAAAAATAAAAACGGTTATGACCATTCATAACCTTAAATTCCAGGGCGTGTACGACAAAAAGACGATTGCCGACGTGTGCGAGCTTGAGGACAGCTACTTTACCCCCGACAAGCTTGAATTCTTTAACGATGCAAGCTTTTTAAAGGGCGGTCTTGTTTACTCAGACTTTATCACCACGGTAAGTCCTACCTATGCACGCGAGATAATGACCGACTATTTTGGTGAAAACCTTAACGGAATTTTGAATGCCCGTAGTAGCAGCGTGCGTGGCATAATTAACGGTATTAACTATGATGAATGGAATCCGAACACAGACGGATTTATAGAAAATAACTACACTGCAAGGAATTTTGTTTCCCAGAAAAAGCTCAACAAGCTTTCTCTTCAGAAAGAGGCAGGCCTTGAGGAAAACGCTGATAAATTCCTTGTAGGCATCGTAACCCGCCTTACAGGGCAAAAGGGAATTGACCTCATAGAATGTGTTATGGATAACATTTTTGAGCATGGTGATATCCAGATGATTGTGCTTGGTACGGGCGAAAAAAGGTATGAGGATATGCTTCGCCACTTCGAGTGGAAGTACAAGGGGTCTCTTTGCTCAATGATTAAGTTTGATAACGCAATCAGCCACCGTATATACGCATCGTGCGATGCATTTCTGATGCCGTCTCTGTTTGAGCCTTGCGGTTTAAGCCAGATGATATCAATGCGTTATGGAACGCTCCCGATTGTTCGAGAAACGGGAGGTCTTCGCGATAGTGTTGAGCCGTACAACGAATTCGAAAACACGGGTACGGGCTTTAGTTTTGCAAATTATAACGCACACGAAATGCTTGGAATTTTAAATTACGCCAAACGAACATGGTATAATGACAAGAAAATGTGGCAGGCTATGGTTAAAAGAGCGATGAAATCCGATTTTTCGTGGAAAAATTCAGCAAAATCGTATATTGAAGTTTAT
>JAZRPN010000043.1:0-17645 GCA_045649225.1 Clostridia bacterium
TGTAATAGATATAAGCTACAAACTGGATGTTCCGGCGCAGATTATCAATGACAGAACATATCTTCCGTTAAGAGCAGTCAGTGAGGCGCTTCGTTGCCTGGTTGATTGGGAGGAAAATACAAGGACTGTGTTTATTGAAACAGCATACTATGGCGAAAAGGTATACCTGATAGCCGAATCAAGAAACTACCATAAGAAGAATACTTACTGTGTGTTCTATGAAAGAGATAAGATATTGCGCCATACCGAAGAATATCTCAACGATATGATAATCAGAGGATATAAAGCTTGTCCTGCCTGCTTCTCGGAGGAATAAAATTATAAGCGATGTTGCAAAAAGTCCGCAACATCGCTTTTTGATTTCGGTATACAGATGTAGCTTGATGCGGTCAACAAATGAAAAAACCACCTACTACCTAAAGGCAGTAAGTGGTTTTTTTGGTCGGAGTGGCGGGACATCGTCAGAATGCTTCGCACTCGTAAGGTTTTGCTAACGCATAACCTTGACTCGCTAAAAGCATTCTTCCTCTCCGCTGCGAGTCTCGCTCGGATCGCCTGCTCGGCAGCATGTGCCCTCGCGACGGCTCACTGTCGCTACCAACTCTCGCGGTAATAAGGTTCGAGTCCCACCACAGTCAAACAAATGAAAAAAGCATTCACTACCTAAAGGCAGTAAATGCTTTTTTTGGTCGGAGTGGCGGGACTCGAACTCGCGGCCCCCGCATCCCAAATGCGGTGCGCTACCAGCTGCGCTACACCCCGAAGACGAATTAGATTATAATACAAAATGCTCGCAATTGCAAGCAAAATTTTGCAAAAAGCACAATTTATTGTTAAAGAGAAACTTTTACAGGCTTACGCTCTTTATAATAAACGTAAAAGTCGAAACCGCTTTGGTGCAAAAGTCTTTTTGCATTCTCAATCCCAAAGTCGATATTTTCAGCCGTGTGTGTATCTCCGCCAATGGTTACAAGCTCGCCGCCAAGGGACTTATAAAGTCTTATAATATCCTCATTCGGCATAAAATCAAATAACTGTCGGGAAAGCTCTGATGTGTTCAGTTCAAGGGCTTTCCCTTTTTTGATTAAAACGGAAAGGACCTTTTTTACATCCTCATAGCAATCCTTGATATCAATACCCCTCTTATGAACGCCGTTTATATATCTGAAAGGCAGTGTAAGGTGTGCGAGGGCATCAAAATCTGCTCTTTGCGCCGTTTGTGCACAGATATCAAAATAATTTTTAAGCACGTTTTTTATCTCGGCATCGCTCATAGCCGAAAAATCTATGCTTGTAAGAGAAACAGGGAGAAGGTTCATCATAGCACAGTGTGTTGATGCCAGGACGAAGTCGGGCTTAATAGCCTTTATAATGCGTGCGCAGTAATCGGGCATGAGAAGCGACTCGCCGATTTCAACACCAATGCAAATTTCAAGCTTGCCCATATATTTCTCCGCCATTTTGCGTGCCTGTTTCGCAGAATTTACCGCAACTGAGTAGGCATTGTCGGTTATACAGGTAGCAAGGTCGCAGTGATCAGTAACGGCAAAACCCTTAAGCCCCTTTTGCACGGCGTTTACGCACATCTCCTCGCAGCTGACGCTGCAGTCTTTTGAAAAATTTGTATGAACATGTGAATTAAACATAAAAAAACACCCTTCAAGGTTTGTAACAATATTATAGCACTCAGAGCTATAAAAGTCAATCAGTCAAAAATGGGCAAAATTTGTAACATTACTGAAACATTGACCACAAATAACCAAAACACAAAAACGCCACAAACACAATATATTGCGTATTTTAAGCCTAAAAACACATAAATGTGCTATGTAACAAACAGGTTAAAATAAAATTGCAAATTTTTTAACTTTTTTTATAAAAACTATTGAAATCTCATAAAAACTATAGTAAAATGTAGTCATGGTGCAAAAAAGTGCCTCAAAGTGCAAGAAAGTGTAGGTGAGAATGTTGTTCGTAGGTGAATATTCACATAATATCGACGCCAAAGGCAGAATAATAATCCCGGCAAAATTCCGTGAACAGCTCGGACAGCATTTCATGGTAACTAAGGGCTTTGACGGCTGCTTGTTTGTATACCCCAATGATGTGTGGGAACAGCTTGCAGAAAGCTTGGTTAAGCTTCCGTCAAATCAAAAGAGTGCACGTTATCTTCAGAGAATTTTTATCTCGGGTGCTCAGGAGGGCGAGCCGGACAAACAGGGTAAGGTTCTTATCTCTCCGCCGCACAGAGAACACGCAGGCCTCGAAAAGCAGGTTGTAATCATTGGCGTAGGCAGTCATATTGAAATCTGGGATGCACAGCGTTGGACAGACTACTCCGGCAATGAAGATGAAATGTCCTTAGAGGAAGCTGCAGAAAGTCTGGAAGGCATCAGCTTCTAATAGACTTAGGAGGTAGTAATTTGAGCTTTGACCATGTAACCGTGCTGCTTGAGGAAACGGTAGACAGCATAGATGTTAAGAAAAACGGCGTATACATAGATATGACATTGGGCGGCGGCGGTCATACGGCTCTTATCCTTGAAAAAGGCGGAAGCGTTATAGGAATTGACCGTGACATCACTGCAATAGAAAACGCACGTCAGAGGTTTCAGGGAAAAAACTTCACTGCAGTTCACGATAATTTTTCCAACATAGCACAAATTGCACAATCGCTCGGCATTAAAGAGGTTGACGGAGTAATCGCAGACCTTGGTGTTTCGTCCCCTCAGCTTGACGATGCCAGCCGCGGCTTTTCATATATGCAGGATGCACCGCTTGATATGCGTATGGATAACCGTGAGAGTTTTTCTGCGGCAGACGTTGTCAACACATACAGCGAGGCAGAGCTTTACAGAGTAATCTCGCAGTATGGCGAAGAACGTTGGGCAAGCAGAATCGCAAAATTCATAGTAAACGAAAGACAAAACAGGAGCATTGAAACAACGTTTCAGCTCGTTGACATAATAAAGGCGGCAATACCGCAGTCAGCCAGGAAAGACGGTCCGCATCCTGCGAAGCGCACTTTTCAGGCGATAAGAATAGAGGTAAACGGCGAACTGAGAATTCTTAATCAGGCAGTGCTTGATGGTGTAAGCCTTCTGAAAAAAGGTGGGCGAATGGGCGTAATCACCTTTCACAGCTTAGAGGACAGAATTGTAAAAACGGCATTTGCCTCGCTTGAGAGGGGTTGCACTTGCCCGAAGGATTTTCCCGTATGTGTATGCGGAAATGTGCCGACGGTAAAGAGCATAACACGCAAGCCCGTGTGCCCTTCAGACTCAGAGCTTGAGCGCAATCCAAGAGCAAGGAGCAGCAAGCTCAGAACGGTGGAAAAAATAGTTTAACGGGAGGACAAAATGTATACAAAAGGCTCAAATGCATTTAAAAGAGAATATTATACATACGATACCCCTCGAAGAAAAGACGAGATTAGAGAGAAGAAAGAAAAAAATGCCGCTGCAAGAAAGCACAAAACCACTCTTCTCTTAAAGAAGAGAATTGTTGCAGGAGTGGTACTTGTAGCAACAATGGCGTTTGTTGTTTTAACCAGATATGCTGCAATAGCGCAGGAATTCAGCGAACTTAGCAAAGCACGCTCGGAACTTGCACTCATAAATGCCCAGGTAGTAGAGACGCGTGTTAAAGCTGAGGGAAACATTGACCCTAAAAAAATAGAGCTTGAGGCGCAGCGCCTTAATCTCCATCAGCCTGCTAAAAGCCAAATCAAGTATATTTCCCTTGGAAATACTGATAACGGAGAGGTACTTAAAGCTGAAAAAACAAACGGTTTCAGTGCGTTTATAAACCGTGTATCGGTCATACTGGAATATTTATATTAGTATAATATAATATTTACGAAAGGGAAGTGGCAACTAAAATGCGTGTGCCATTATCCCTTTTTGTGTTTATTTAATGGAGCTGAGAAAATGCAGAAAACAACGGCTACGATGAAAAAAAGAATAAAGAATATGACTGTTTGGTTTATGATAGGCGTTGTTGTACTTGTGGGGCGTCTTATCTGGGTGCAGTTTGTGCGTGGTAATGAATATAAAACACTTGCTGCAGAACAGCAGACCCGAGACAGTGCAATTACTGCAAAAAGAGGAACAATATACGACAGGAATATGAACGTTCTGGCACAGAGCGCATCTGCAGAGCGTGTAACCATAAACCCGCAGGAAATCGCAAAGGTAAAAAATGGCGAGGCTGTGGTAAAAGCTCTTACAAGTGTTCTCGGCGTTAAAAAGGAAGATGTAAGAGATAAAATATCGCAAACCAACCGTCAGTCTGTTATAATTGCAAAACAGGTTGAACAAAGCAAGGCTGACAAACTTCGCGAAATGAACATTACGGGAATACACTTTGAAGAGGATTCCAAGAGATATTACCCGTACGGCTCGCTTGCATCTCACGTAATAGGCTTTACGGGCAGCGACAGTCAGGGCCTTGAGGGTCTTGAAAACGTACTCGACGAAGAACTCAGTGGTGTTGACGGCAGAATCGTTGTTGCAAAGGACGTAAGAAACAACGAAATGCCCTTCAAGTATGAAAAATACATAGAGGCGCAGGACGGCAAGGGCGTTGTGCTTACTATTGATGAAACAATACAGCATTACACGGAAAAGCATCTCCAGCAGGCTTACGAGGAAAATACACTTGCAAATGGTGGCGCCGCAATTGTGATGAATCCCAAAACAGGTGAAGTTCTTGCAATGGCGGTTGTTCCAAGCTATGACCTTAATGAACCGAGAGTTATAACAGATCAGCTTATGATTGACAGACTTGAGGACATGGAGCTTGAGGGTGAGGAATACGACAAGGCTTACAGCAGTGCAATAACGAAAATGTGGCGTAACAAAGCCGTTGTCGATTCTTACGAGCCCGGCTCAACCTTTAAGTCAATAGTTGCGGCAGCAGCGCTTGAAGAAGGTGTTACCTCGCCTGAGGAAACATTTACCTGCACAGGTGTACGCCATGTCGCAAACAGAGATATTCACTGCTGGAAAACAGAGGGACACGGAGAAGAAACCTTTGAACTTGGTGTTATGAACTCGTGTAACCCGCTGTTCATGGAACTTGGTGCAAGGCTTGGCGGTGAAACATTCCAGAGATACTTCAGAGCATTCGGTCTTACAGAAACAACCGGATTTACAATTCCCGGCGAGTCTTCGGGAACTTTCCATGCGTCGCTTTCATCGGTTGACCTTGCAACATCATCATTCGGTCAGACCTTTACTGTAACTCCGCTTCAGATGATCAGCGCAGTTTCGGCAGTTATAAACGGCGGAAACCTGATGAAGCCGCAGATTATAAAGGCATACACAGATCCTGACGGAAAGATTACCAAAACGTTTGAACCAGAACTTGTGCGCAACGTTGTTTCAAAAAGCACAAGCGATACGATGCGCACTGTACTTGAGCAGGTTGTAGCTAATGGTACAGGTAAGGGTGCTTATGTAAGCGGTTTCAGAATTGGCGGAAAAACAGGTACAAGTGAAAAGCTTCCCCGTAACAGCGGAAAGTACATTGCGTCATTCGTTGGATTTGCCCCTGCTGATGACCCGCAGATTGTGTGCCTGCTTCTTCTTGATGAGCCTACTCAGGGAGCAACAGGCGGTGGTGCTATAGCAGCTCCCGCAGTTGGTAAAATAATGCAGGATGTACTGCCGTATCTTGGATACGAGCCGCAGTACACAGCAGAAACTGCTGAGACAATTTCAGTAAGCGTTCCAAACATCGTTGGATGTAATGCAGAAGAAGCAACCCAGAAGCTTCTTAAGGTTGGTCTTCTGATAAACCTTAAGGGTAACGGAACTACAATAAACAGACAGGTGCCGGCAGCAGGAACAAAGCTGCACAAGAATTCCAGCGTAATTGCTTACACCGAGCAAAATAGTCAGGCGGCAACGTCGGTTGTGCCTGATGTCGTTGGTATGACGTATCAAAATGCAAAAGCGGCAATCGAGAAGGCAAATCTCATAATAGAGCTTGACGGCGGTGGAAATCCTGCAAGGCTCAATGAAGAGTATATTGCAGTTTCGCAAAGCCCCGAGGCAAACGCCGAAGTTGCGGAAAAAACAAAAATATTCGTAAAATTTGTTCAAAGAACATCTGACTGACGGAGGTGAGAGTTGTGAAACTCAGTGATGTTATTGAGGGTATAGAAAACGTCGTAAAAGGCAATGAGGATATTGACATAAAAGGAATTGCATACGACTCAAGAAAAGTAAAAGAGGGCTATCTGTTCGTAGCGATAAAGGGCTTCGAAACAGATGGGCATAAATATATAGATGCTGCAATAAAGAATGGTGCAGTTGCCGTTCTTGGTGAAGAAGATGTTAATTGCGATTGTACTTACGTAATGACAAAAAATTCGCGCCGCGCACTTGCATGCACCGCAGCAAACTTTTACGAGCATCCCGAAAGAAAGCTTAAAATAATAGGCATAACAGGAACTAACGGAAAAACAACAACAACGTATATAATACGCCACATTCTCGCCCTTAAGGGGATAAGGTGCGACCTTATAGGTACAAACCAGACTATAATAGGCGACGAAATAATTGAAAGTGGCAGAACAACCCCCGAATCACTCGACCTCTTTGCAATTTTTGCAAAAATGGTGCAGACGGGCGGGGAGTATGTTGTGATGGAGGTTTCAAGCCATTCGCTTGCTCTTGACAGAGTATACGGCGTTGAGTTTGAAACGGCGGTTATAACAAATATAACTCAGGATCATCTTGATTTCCACAAAACACTCGAAAACTATGCCGAGGCAAAAGCAATACTCTTTAAGATGAGCAAAACCTCTGCCGTTAATATCGATTCTGACTTTGCCGACCTTATACAAAAATCGGTGAAGGGTGATTTAATCACCTACGCAATAGAAGGCGATGCAGACGTAAAGGCTCAAAACCTCAGAATGAGTGAGCGAGGCGTAATTTTCGATGTAAATGACCGTGGCGAGACTATCGAAATGAGACTTGGGATACCCGGCAAATTTTCTGTTTACAATGCGCTTGCGGCAATCTGTGCGTGCAAGAATATCGGCATAAGCGACAGTGATATTGAAAAAGGCCTTGTCCTTGCAAAACCCGTAATGGGTAGAATTGAGGTTGTACATACAAATACACCATACACCGTTATAATTGACTACGCACACACCCCTGATGGCCTGGAAAATATAATTTCGGCAGTGCGTGGCTTTGCTAAAAAAAGAGTTATTACACTTTTCGGATGCGGCGGAAACCGTGATTCTCTCAAACGCCCGAAGATGGGTAAGATTGCGGAGGATTTGTCCGACCTTGTCATTGTTACAAGCGACAATCCGAGATGTGAAAAGCCTGCAGCTATTATAGAAGACATCCTTAAGGGGATGAAAAAGGATAACCATGTAAGCATAGAAAACAGATATGAAGCAATAAAGTATGCTATGGAAATTGCCAATGAGGGCGATATAATCATCCTCGCAGGCAAGGGCCATGAAACATATCAGGAGATTGATCATATCAAGCACGATTTTGACGAAAGAGCAGTAGTCAAAAGAATACTTGAAGAAATGAAAGGTTGATTTAACTTGTGGATAAAGGCATGCATATTAAGCTTTGTAATAGCGGCTGTATTTGAGCCGGTACTCATTCCGTTTTTGCGCAGACTCAAATTCGGGCAGACGATACTTGAAGATGGTCCGACCTGGCACAAAAGCAAGCAGGGAATTCCGACAATGGGTGGAATTGCGTTCATACTTTCCACAATTATCGCATCGTTGTTTTTTATTCGCGGTAACCGTGGAGGCGGAGTGCTTTTGTGTGGTGCTTTGTTTGGCGTAATCGGTTTTATTGATGACTACATAAAGGTTGTAAAAAAACACAATCAGGGACTTACGGCAAAACAGAAATTTTTGCTGCAGACAGTTGTAAGCCTTTTGTATGCGTTGTACCTGTATTTTAACTTCTCTCAGACATCGACGCTTATTCCATTTACAGGCACATATGTAAGTCTTGGGATTTTTTATATTCCGTTTGTGATGCTCGTGCTTCTTGCAACAACAAACAGTGCAAATCTCACAGATGGGCTTGACGGTCTGGCATCAAGCGTGGGTGCGATTGTTTCGCTCTTTTTCACGGTTGCGTGCCTGATTATCAAAGGAAATGCGGACAGTGCAGTTATATCAGCAGCTCTTACGGGCGGTCTCTTAGGCTTTTTGATATACAATGCACATCCTGCAAAGGTATTTATGGGCGATACCGGAAGCCTGTTTATCGGTGGAATAATTGCCGCCGCCGCAATAAGTGCGGGGCTTGAGCTTTTCATCATAATAAGTGCGTTTGTATTCTTGTCTGAAGCTTTAAGCGTAATAATTCAGGTTCTGGTTTACAAAAAAACAAAGAAAAGAGTATTTAAAATGGCACCTGTGCACCATCACTTTGAAATGTGTGGCTGGCGCGAAACAAAGGTTGTCATGGTATTTTGTGCAATAACAGTGCTTTTGTGTGTGATAAGCTATTTTGCGATTTAAGGAGTGGAGAAAATGGCAGAAAGACCCGAAATTAACAGAAATAACGGCAAAGTGGACTTTGTTTTGATGATGACAATTATAGTGCTTCTGTTGTTTGGTCTTATTATGCTTTTTTCAGCAAGTACACCCCGAGCACTTAACGAAGGCAATATATATTCAATTATCATCAAGCAGGCGTCAATGTCCGTTGTTGGTTGCGTGCTTATGTTCTTTGCATCGCAGGTGGATTATCACATATACAGAAAATACGCAAGACCGATTTTTGTGATAACCCTGGCTCTTATGGTTCTTGTACCTATGATAGGATTTGTGTCGCACGGCGCAAGAAGACAGATTTCCCTCGGCCCGATAAGCTTTCAGCCGTCAGAGGTTGCCAAATTTGCGCTTGTTATATTTTACTCGGCAAGGTTTACAAACCCAAAAACGTCCGACCTTAGCAAACCCAACAAAAATATGGCAGTATCGATTGCGGTAATGTGTGCATTTGTGGGTTGCTGTATTTTGCAGAGCCACTTGTCTGCGGCAGTTGTTCTTGCGGCGATAAGTGTAATGTATATGATTGCGGCAGGTCTTCCGATGAAGTATCTTGCGATGGTAGGTGGCGTCGGTGCATTGGGCTTTACATATTTTGCAGTTTCCGAAAGCTACAGACTTGACAGATTCAAGGCTCTTTTCAATCCCGAAGCGTACAGCCGTGGCATCGGCTGGCAGATACTTCAGTCGCTTTATGCAGTTGGCTCGGGTGGGTTTTTTGGCCTTGGGCTTGGGCAGTCAAGGCAAAAATATTTATACTTGCCTGAGGCGCATAACGACTACATATATGCAATCGTTTGCGAAGAACTCGGTTTTGTGGGTGCAATAGCGGTAATAGGGCTCTTCGTTTTGTTTGTATGGCGCGGAATGGCAATAGCGCTTAACGCACGCGACAAGTTCGGCACACTTATGGCATTTGGCGTAACATCAATCATAGGAATTCAGATGCTTATAAATATCGGCGTTGTACTTTCGGTGCTTCCGTCAACAGGTATGCAGCTTCCGTTTTTCAGCGCAGGCGGAACATCGATGATTGTTATGCTCTCCGGCGTTGGAATACTGCTTAACATATCAAGAACAAGCAAAATAAAAAAATTATAACAAGGGGAATCCTTATGAGAGTTCTACTCACGGGCGGCGGCACTGCAGGGCATATAAATCCTGCCATCGCCATTGCAAATTACATTAAGGAAAAAGAGCCGGACAGTTCGTTTTTATTCGTGGGAACAAACCACGGGCTCGAGAAAACACTTGTGCCAAAATGCGGGTACGATATCGAATTTATCGATGTGTACGGCTTGAAACGCAGTCTTTCGCTTGAAAATGTAAAGGTGCTTGTAAAGTATATCGAGAGTACCTTTTTAGCAAAAAAAATAATAAAGAAATTTAATCCCGATATTGTCATTGGTACAGGCGGGTACGTTTGCGCCCCCGTAATCAAAGCGGCGGCAAAAATGAAAATTCCCACGCTCATTCACGAGCAGAATGTTTTTCCGGGGCTGGCAATAAAAATGCTTTCGCAAAAGGCAGACGTTACGGCTATAAGCTTTGAGGAAACTAAAAATATGATGACCGCAAAAAATATGATTTTAACGGGTAATCCGTTAAGACCCAATCTTTTTGCAAAAGTGGATAAAGATGCACTCTGCAAAAAAATGGGCTTTGACGATAAGCCGCTTGTACTTATGTTTGGTGGCTCTCTCGGTGCGGAAAAGCTTGACGATGCCTTGGTTGAGCTTGCGAAAAATGGTATTGAGGGCTTTAATCTTATAGCTTCAACAGGTGAGCGTCTTTATGAAAGCGTAGTAAAGAGGCTCAAAGAGGCAAAGCTTGACCCTGAAAATATAAAGAACGCTCAAATTCTTCCGTATATCTACAATATGGAAGAGATTTTCGGCGCGGCAGATATAATCATCGGAAGGGCAGGAGCCATCACAGTGAGCGAAATAACGGCTCTCGGAAAGGCGGCTATCCTCATTCCCAGTCCGTATGTGGCGCATCACCATCAGGAATATAACGCAAAATATCTCGAGGATAACGGCGCGGCTCTGGTAATTGGCGAAAACGAATTAAACGGTGAAGTTCTTGTTAAAAACATACTGTCGATTCTCCAAAACCCCGAAAAGCTGCAGAAAATGGAGTCCTGTTCCAAAAAGATAGGCATAGCAGATGCGTGCGAAACAATATACAATCAGGTAAAAAAACTAACAAACAAATAACTTTCACCGCTAACTTCCAAATTGCATAGTATGATACTAAGTGCAAGGCTATGACTCTTGCCACTGGTTTTAATGCTTTTGGGGGTGTGGTTTTGGATAAATACATAATCAGCGGTGGGAATAAACTCTCGGGCGAGGCATATATCCAAGGGGCAAAAAATGCGGTGCTTCCAATAATGGCGGCGGCAGTGCTTTCGGGCGATGTGTGCAGGATTTACGATTGTCCCGCCCTTAGCGATGTAGAGCACACAATAAATATTCTGCGTGGGCTCGGATGCAATATCTCGCTTGATAACGAAACGCTTACAATAGATGCTTCAACAATAAAGAACTGGGAAATTCCCGAGGAGCTTATGCGTGAAATGCGAAGCTCAATAATTTTCCTCGGCGCACTTGCCGCCAAAATGGGAAGAGCAAGTCTTTGTGCTCCCGGTGGGTGTGAGCTTGGGAACAGACCAATCGATTTGCACATAAAATCCTTGCGTGAGCTTGGAATGATAATCAAGGAAGAAAACGGCTTTTTAGAAGCCGACGCAAGCAAAATGCACTGCGGAAATATTCACCTTAGCTTCCCGAGTGTAGGTGCAACGGAAAACATAATCCTTTCAAGCGTAAAGCTTAAAGGTGAAACTACAATATCAAACGCCGCAAAAGAACCCGAGATAGTAGATATGTGCGATTTCCTCAATAAAATGGGGGCAAATATCTCCGGTGCAGGCACGGAAAATATTGTAATCAAGGGTGTTGCGCATCTTCACGGGGCAAATCACAGAATTATCCCCGACAGAATTGTTGCCGCAACGCTTATGTGCGCCGTTATGTCGGCGGGCGGCGAAATTCAGCTGATGAATGTCCGCAGTGATCACATTGGTGCCATCATTGCAGTGATGCGGGAAAGCGGTGCAAAAATAGAGGTTTTTAAAAACAAAATGTATATCAAAGCTCCGCAGAAAATTCTTCCCGTCGATATAATCAAAACACAGGTTTATCCGGGATTTCCTACCGATGCACAGTCGGTTATGATGGCGATGCTGTGCAGGGGTGAGGGAACAAGTGTTATAGTAGAAAATGTCTTTGACAGCCGTTATAAAATTATTCCAGAGCTTATAAAAATGGGCGCAGACATTCTTCAGGACGGTCGTGTTGCAATAATAAAAGGGGCGCAGCTTCACGGGGCGCACATACGTGCTATGGATTTGCGTGGCGGTGCGGCACTTACGGTTGCGGCACTCGGCGCGCAGGGTGAAAGCACGCTTGACGGTGTTCGTTTTATAAATCGTGGCTATATGAATTTAGATAAAGTCTTGTCATCGCTTGGTGCAGATATTAAAAGGATGTGAGAAAATGAAAGCAAAACAAAAGATAAAACTGAAAAGAAAACAAAAAAAACAGATATCTCTGCTTGCACTTGTAATTCTTGTTGCATCAGTTGCTTCGGTTATGCTTCTCACTCCCGGTTTTGATATCGATACAATTAAGGTGCATGGAAATTCAATTGTAAAAAGTGAGGATATAATAAAAAGTTCAGGGATTACAACAAACGTAAATATTTTTGAGGTAAGCCTTGGCAAAGCCAGAAAAAATATAGAAAAAATGGGCTATATTGATGAGGCAAAGGTGAAAAGAAGGCTGCCATCAACAATAACCATAGATGTTGTTGAGGCGGCAGGCGTTGCATATGTTCCCGTCAAAAAGGGAAATGCTATAATAACTGCTGACGGGCGTGTGCTTGAAATAGTAAAAGACAAGGAAAAAGAGCAGGTTCTGCCTGTGGTAAAGGGGCTCGAAAACGCTCAGGGCAAGGTTGGCAAAATCATAAGCTCTGAAAACAAAGCAAGGCTTGACTGCCTTTTGCTTTGCCTTAAGGAGTTTTCGAAGGAAAGTCTTATCTTTAAAATGCAGGAAATCGATGTATCAAATATTACCGATATAAAGTTTACCTACAACAATGCAATGCTTACAGTAAGAGTGGGAAGCACCGAAAAGCTTGACTATAAAATGGACATTTTCCAGCCGATATTAAACGAGATCGGGGAGAATCCCGAGGGCTACATTGACCTCGAAAGGCAAATTTACAGAAAAAAAGCAGAATAATTTAAAATTTTTCTTGAAACAAAATGCATTTCGGTGTATTATATAGTATATAGTAAGGATACGTGTACTTAAATCAATTACATATAGGAGGAATTCCGATGAGAATGGAATATGCAGACGAGCTCGTAGCAGCTCAGAAAATTAAAGTTGTAGGTGTAGGCGGCGGCGGAAACAACGCTGTAAATCGAATGATTGAAGCAGGCGTTAAGGGCGTTGAGTTTATCGCAGTAAATACAGATAAGCAGGCTCTTACAAAAAGCCAGGCAAGCCAGAAAATTCAGATAGGCGATAAGATTACCAAGGGCCAGGGTGCAGGCGGTAAGGCTGAAATCGGCAGAAAGGCTGCTGAAGAAAGCCGCAGCGAAATTGAGCAGGTTCTCAGAGACGCAGATATGGTATTTGTTACCGCAGGTATGGGCGGCGGTACAGGTACAGGTGCAGCTCCCGTTGTTGCAGCTATCGCTAAAGAGCTTGGCGTTCTTACAGTTTCTATCGTAACAAAGCCTTTCGGTTTTGAGGGCAGACGCCGTATGATTCAGGCGGAAGAGGGTATCGAGCAGCTCAAGGGCAATGTAGATACACTCGTTGTTATCCCCAACGACAGACTTCTTGATATATCAAACAGCAAGACAAGCCTTCTCGACGCATTCAAGGATGCTGACGAAGTGCTTCGTCAGGGCGTTCAGGGCATATCTGACCTTATCGTAGGTGCAGGCCTTATTAACCTTGACTTTGCTGACGTTACAACAGTTATGAAAGACGCTGGTCTTGCTCATATGGGTATTGGCCGTGCAAGCGGTGAAAACCGTGCAGAAGTTGCTGCTAAGATGGCAATTGAAAGTGCTCTTCTTGAAACAACTATTGACGGTGCAGCAGGCGTGCTTATCAATGTTATCGGTGGCACTAACCTTAATCTTCACGAAATCAACGCAGCTTCTCAGCTTATCGGCGACTGTGTTGACGAGGATGCAAATGTTATCTTCGGTGCAGCTATTGATGAATCTCTTGAGGATGAAATCATTATCACTGTTATTGCTACAGGTCTTGACGGAAAAGCAAAAGGCAAAAAGGAAGACGGATTCTTCGCAAACTTCGGCGACGACAACAGCGACCTTGAAATCCCCAGCTTTCTTCAGAAAAACAACCTTGATTAAGGAGTAATATCATGGATTATCTTGAAAAAATAAAGGCGTTTGCCTCAAATGCAGTTGAGCTTATCGGGCAGAAAAGCAAGGAAGCTTACGGCGTTGCAAAGGTAAAGCTTGCAATCACAGAAAAGCAAAACAAGGTGAAAGAGCTTTACAAGCAGATAGGCTTTGACGCTTACAAAGCTTACAGAAGTGAGACCGATATCATCGGGCAAATCTCACCGCTCTTTAAAGAAATCGATGCTCTCGAAGAGGAAATTGCACTTCTCAAACAGAAGGCTGATGATATAAAAACAGCATCAGACTCAGATGTTGAAGTTATCGAAGCTGACGCAGAGCTCGATAAAGAGCAGGCAGAGTATGACGAGGCTGAAAAAGAGCCCGTTGACTTTGAATAATTAAATAAAAAAGGCTGCAGCAAAACTTGTTTTTAGCCGCAGCCTTATTAAATTAAATAAATAGATAGAATGTTTTTGCCAAATAATAATACAGAGGTGGGAACAATAAAAAAGTTTGTCAAATTTGTATATGATGTTATCAAGGGCGTTTTTCAGGATCATATATGGGAATATGCGGCGCAGGCGGCATTTTTTATGACCATATCTTTTATCCCCTTGATAATGCTTCTTATAAGCATGATTGGATTTTTGCCATTTACTGCAAACGAGCTGGTTGAACAGATAATAGGGGTGTTTCCTCAGGCGGCACGTGGGTTTGTGTCCTCATTTGTGAGGGAGGCTTATCATAATAAAGACGCAACTGTAATTTCAATTACGGCTGTGTCAACGCTTTGGGCGGCATCTATCGGTGTTTACGCCGTAACAAAGGGTATTAACAGAGTGTATAACACGCACGAAACCCGCAACTTCATTGTTGTGCGGGTGATGAGCATTGTGTACACACTGCTTATTTTGGTTTTGATAGTCTTATGTTTAGCGACCTTCGTTTTTGGAAATACTATAGCTGACGCAATCGAAAGAGGGCTTCCTCAGATTAAGGGGGCGGCTATCATCGTTCTGAGCGTTCGCCAGATTGTGGGCGTGGCAATTCTAAGTACAATATTCTTAATAATGTTTTTGCTTGTTCCAAACAGAAAACTGCATATCCTGGCAGAAATACCTGGTGCAGTTGTAAGCGGAATAGGCTGGGTAGGTTTTTCTTCTGTATTCTCATACTACTATGAAAACCTTGCCGACTACTCGTATGTTTACGGCAGCCTGTCGGTGATGATTTTCTTTATGTTGTGGTTGTTCTTCTGTATTTACATTCTGCTTATCGGGGCAGAGGTAAACCGATGTATAGAGGATAGAATTGAGCGTGCATCCATAATGAAATAGTAAAATATTTCTTTGACAAAACCTGCCTAAAGTGCTATAATATAGGTGATACAAGGGTATTTAGTCAGAAATTGGGGTATGTTTGATGTATAATGTGGGCGACTGTGTTGTTTATCCAATGCATGGAGCAGGTATAATTGAAGGTATTGAGATTAAAGAGGTACTTGGTAAAACGCAGTCATACTATGTTATGCGTATACCTATAAATGATATGAAGGTTATGGTGCCTCAGGAAAATGCGGGCGATGTTGGTATTCGCGATATTATTGACGCATCGGTTGCAAAAGAGGTTTTAAAGTCTTTCCGCACGGTAGAGATTGAGGTTATACAAAACTGGAGCAAGCGCTTCCGTGATAATATGGAAAGGATTAAAAGCGGCGACATTTTTGAGGTTGCGGCAGTTGTTAAAAGTCTTATGCTTCGCGAAAAGCAAAAGGGCCTCAGTACAGGGGAGCATAAAATGCTTAGCAATGCAAAGCAAATTATGATTAGTGAAATAATCGTTGCTATGAAGACTGACCGTGAAAGTGTTGAAAATCAGCTCGTCAAAATGATTGAGGATGAGCTTGAAAACGGCAAAGAAGAATAAATAAAATGCAGAAAAGAATGTGCAGAATTTTTCTGCCGGTCTTTTCTGTTTTTTATAGTATGGGAAATTGAGTGTTTTATCGCGAGCGGAAGTTTTCGATTTTAAATTCAGTTAGTACGCGAGATGGGTGAAGCGGCACGCTTTTTTAGTCGTATAGGATCTTGCGTGTTATATCGCGAGCGGAACCTGTCTGTTCTAAATTCAGTCAGAACGCGAAATGGGTGAAGCGGCACGCTTCTTGGAGGTTTATGATGGATGTAAAAAGAGTGTCGGCAGTTATTGTGGCAGCCGGCAGCGGCACAAGAATGGGTACTGATAAGATGCTTGCACTTTTGTGCGGGAAAAGTGTTATAGAAAGAACTGTGCAGGTTTTTTCGGAGTGTGATTTCATTGACGAGATAGTGGTTGTTTCGTCAGAAAAAAATCTTTATACATACGCCGAGATGCTTAAAAAATTTGAAAATATAAGAATTGTCCTCGGAGGGAAATCCCGTGGCGAAAGCGTTATAAACGGGCTTAAAGCGGCAAGCGGAGAGTTTGTGCTCGTGCACGATGGTGCACGCCCGCTTGTAACAAAAGAGATAATCGAAAATGTATTAAGGGACGCGGTAGACTACGGTGCGGCGGTATGTGCAGTCCAATGCAAGGACAGCATAAAAGGTGTTAGTGAGGATGGGTTCATCACAAAAACCGTTGAGAGAAAAAGTGTGATGCTTATGCAGACCCCGCAGTGCTTTAAAAGGGGAGAGCTTCTCCACGCTTATGAAAACGCTCAAATGACGGAAACCGACGATTGCGAGGTTGCCGAAAAAATGGGGATATCCATCAAAATAACTGAGGGTAGTTTTGAAAACATCAAGCTTACAACTGCTGAGGATATGATTACGGCAGCATCAATCATAAATAAACGAAATGCGGGGGAAAGCAAAATGCGTATAGGAACAGGATTTGATAGCCACCGTTTAACCGAGAACCGAAAGCTGATAATAGGGGGCGTCGAAATTCCTTTTGAAAAAGGGCTTTTAGGGCACAGCGATGCAGACGTACTATTGCATGCAATTATAGATGCACTGCTCGGAAGTATGGCTCTTGGAGATATCGGCACGCACTTCCCTGACAGTGATGATAAATACAAGGGAATTTCAAGCCTTGTACTGCTCGAAAAAGTGGCAGAGCTTGTAGAAAAAAACGGATACAAAATCCAAAACATTGACTCTACACTTATTATCCAGCAACCTAAAATGGCGCCGTTTATTGATAAAATGCGCGAAAACATTGCAAATGCGCTTAAAATTGATATATCACAGGTGAGCGTAAAGGCAAAGACGAACGAAAAAATGGGCTTTACAGGCTGTGGAGAAGGCGTTGAGGCGAGAGCCACGGTTCTAATTAAATAGAATAAAAACATCCCTTAGGGAGAAAATATCTCCAAAGGGGTGTTTTTTTATGAAAAGAGTTATCAAAAAAACCGGCATAATCCTGCTTTCGTTTTCCGTTATCATCGTCCTGACGATACTGGTTGCAGGGATATACACAAGTTTTAGCGAAAAAGAAAACGGGACTGGCATAAACCTGAGCACAAGAACTCAGGAACCAACACAGCCGCCTGCCGTGAATACTGCATTCAGGGCAAGAGAAGATATGCTTGAAGACGCGCTCTCGTGCGTGGTTGGTATATCGAGCGCCGAAAACACTCAGAAAAGC
>JAZRPN010000044.1:0-11513 GCA_045649225.1 Clostridia bacterium
CCTCAATTGCAAAGGTAATTTCCTTGTAACCGCCAAGCTCCGTCTGATTAGTGTTTATAATCTCTATTTTCCAACGTCTGTTTTCTGCGTACATACTGTACATTCTGAAAAGCGATGCGGCAAAAAGTGCAGCCTCATCCCCACCTGTACCGCCACGGATTTCAACAATAACGTTTTTCTCATCGTTCGGATCTTTGGGTAAAAGCAAAACTTCAAGCTCTTTTTCAAGCTCTTCTATATGCTTTTTGTTTTCTTCTATTTCAATATAGAGAAGTTCCTCAAAATCTTTATCATTATCTCCTGCGAGCATTTCTTTAGCCTCGTCAATGGCTTGTTTGGCTTTTTTATACTCTCTGTATTTTTCAACAATCGGAGTTATTTCTGCATTTTCTTTACACAGTTTACGCCATCTGTCCTGATCTGCTATTATTTCCGGGTCGCTGATTTTTTGCGAAAGCTCCTCATATCTTTGTTCTGTAAAAGCAAGTTTGTTAAACATATTTTCATCCCCTAGGCTTATGCCTCTCTTTTTAACAAATAGAGCGCAAATTGACGAAGAAATTCACCTTTTTCTCCAAGAAACTCAATCGAGTCAATCGCTTTTTGTGTTTCTTCCTCTAGTTTTTTACTAGCACCATCTATCCCAAAGAGGCTAACAAATGTAGTTTTATTATTCTTTAAATCACTGTTTATAGGCTTACCGATTACTTTTTCATCGCCGCTTACATCTAAAATATCATCGCGAATTTGAAAAGCAAGACCTACTGCCGATGAATAGTCATAGAGCTTAAATTCATCGTGTCCTGCGGCTATTGCACCCATAGACACCGCCGCGTTTATGATTGCGCCTGTTTTTTTGTTGTGAAGTTGTGTAAGTTCATCAGCATTAAAAGCTCTTGTTTCTGCCTCAATATCGAGGGATTGGCCACCTATCATTCCGTCAGCTCCAGATGCGGAAAACAGCACCCTGAGACCCTTTAATTTTTTATCATCATCTATTGGTGAATTAAGTAAAAACTCACACGCAAAGTTAAGCAGTGCATCACCTGCCAAAACGGCATTTGCTTCACCAAAAACAATGTGATTAGTAGGTTTTCCACGCCTTAAATCGTCATTATCCATACACGGAAGATCGTCGTGAATAAGCGAATAGGAATGCACCATCTCAACTGCACAACCAAGATAAAGTGCAGCCGCACTGTCGCCGCCAAGAGCCTCGGCACATGCGAGTGAAAGCACAGGTCTTATTCTTTTACCGCCTGACAAAAGACTATACCTCATTGCATCGTATACAGAGCCTTTTTTGTCTTCAAGTGCGTTTTCAAGGCATAAATTTACCTCATTTATGTATTTTTCTAATTTTTCTGAAAACTGCATTACATATTCTCCGTATCAAATTCTACTTCTTCTTTTTCTGCGTCGCCTACAAGCTGGGTAACTTTCAGTTGCGCTTCATTAAGGAGTTTCTGACATGTTCTTGATAACTTAACGCCCTCTTCGAATAAAAGCATTGCGTCATCGAGCGATGTTTCACTGCTTTCAAGCTTTTTTACTGTTTCTTCAAGTTTATTCATTGCTTCTTCAAATTTCATTTGAATAACCTCCTGTTGTTTACTGTACAATCAATCTCACCATCGCTGAGTCTTACACAGATATCATCACCGTCGGCAATCTGATTTGCTTTTGTAACCGCCTTATCGCCTTTTTTGATACTGCTGTAGCCTCTCTCATAAACCGCTAAAGGACTAAGCGCAGATAAAGACCCGCAGAGTGCGGAAAATCTTTTTTCTGACATATCAATCTTATTTTTATATACCTTTTCACAATTTTCTGAAAGTCTGTCGACAGTTTGTTGTAAATCCATCAGATATTTGTCAAATCTTGACAGGGCACTGTGCTTGCAAAGCAAATCAAGTTGACGCAACTGTGTAGATAACTTTTGTTTAAGAAGTGTAGACATTCTTACCTTTGATGTGTTTATGCTATTTCTGAGCTCTGTAACATCAGGAACTGCAATCTCCGCAGCCGCAGAAGGTGTTGGTGCCCTCATATCTGCTACAAAGTCGCAAATTGTAAAGTCCGTTTCGTGCCCAACTGCTGATATTACGGGGATATTTGAATTTGCTACTGCACGGGCTGTATTTTCTTCATTAAACGCCCATAAATCCTCTATAGAGCCACCGCCACGGCCTGCAATGATAACATCAACGCTATTAGTTTTGTTGAAGTATTCAATAGCCTCAACAATAGATTTTGATGCACCATCACCCTGAACAAGGCACGGATACAAAACTGCTTTTACCATTGGACATCTTCTGCGGAGTACATTTATCATATCACGCACAGCCGCACCTGTAGGGCTTGTTACAATGCCTATTCTTTCGGAAAATGGCGGAAGCTTCTTTTTTCTGTTTTCATCAAAAAGACCTTCTTCGCCAAGCTGTTTTTTTAGTGCTTCAAATTTTGCGTATAAATCGCCTTCGCCCTCGACATTCATGCTGTCGATATACATCTGATACTGACCGCCAGCCTCGTACACGCTTATTCTGCCGTGAGCAAGCACTCGCATACCGTCCTTAGGTTTAAAGCTGAGGTTATATGCACTGTTACGAAACATTACGGCCTTTAAAACGGCACCACTGTCCTTCAGCGTCAGGTAAATATGGCCTGAGGAATGGAGTTTCAGGTTACTTATTTCGCCTTTTATCCATATATCCTGCAGGACAGTAACATGCTCAAACATTGCCTTAATATAGTTGTTTATTTGTGTTACGGTCGCAATATTTCTACCCTCTGCCATAGATTAGCCCTCTTTGTTTTTATCGTTAATAATGTTTCCGAGAACACCGTTAATAAACGAGCGTGATTCTTCCCCGCCGTATTTTTTTGTAAGCTCTACAGCCTCATTTACGGCAACCTTGTCGGGTATTGACTCGTTAAACACAATTTCATAAACAGAGAGTCTGAGAATTGCTAAGTTGATTTTTGAAATTCTGTCCATCGTCCATTTATTAAGCTTTGGTTTTATTAAATCGTCTATCTGTGAAATATTGTCCTTAACTCCGTGGACAACGCCTTTTATATACTCAAGATTTTCCTTGGAAATGTTTTTTTGTGCCCACATATCATTTTCTTTATCAACTGTTTCGCACAGATATGATATAACATCTTCAGCTTCATTCTCGGATACAATCATTTCAAAAATAAGTTTAAAAGCGTCTTCGCGTGCAAGTGTTCTGCTCATAGATCTTACCCTTTCTTTTGTTTAATTTATAAGAGCACGGATATCGCCGATTGTTACATATACTGCCAAAAGCATTAGTAATGCAAATCCTATAAAGCCGACATATCCGACTATTTCCTGTTTAATTTTTTTCCTGAATATAAGTTCATACAGTGCAAATATAATGCTTCCTCCGTCAAGCGCCGGAAAAGGAAGTAGATTAAATATCCCAAGATTTACTGTTATCATCGCAAAAAGCATTAAAATAGATAAATAGGCGTATGAATTCTCTTGCGATGCAACGGAATCTACCACGGAGACAATCTCTACCGGACCGGAGAGCGCATCGACACTTTGTCGTCCGGAAATCAGGTCGCCAACCGCCAGGATAACCGCCTTTGAAATATACACTGTATCATAAACGGCATACCTTGCCCCCTTAAATATATTACACTCCTGCGGGGCAAAAACAATACCAAGCTTGTATCCCGATTCTGTTTTATAGGGCTTTATGGTATCGCTATAGGTTTTGCCGTCTCTTTTATATTTTATCTTTATTTCCTCCCCATCGGTTCTGCTCATAAATAAAGCCACATCGTCAAACGTATGAATGCGTGTGGAATTGAGCTTAACAATCTCATCACCGGGCTTGAGAACATTCTGAGCAACAGAAATGTCAGGAGAAATACTGTTAACGATGCTTGGTGTTATGCCTACATTTACGTTTATAATGGTAAAAATAATCCATCCCAAAACAATATTCATTGCTGCACCCGCAACAAGGATTGCAATTCTTTTGAGTGGCTTAAGATTAGAAAACGACCTCGGGTCGTCATCGTCAGATTCTTCTCCCTCACCCTCAAGCCTTACAAAACCGCCCATAGGTATAAGCCTTAAAGAATATTTTGTTTCGCCACGTCCAAATGAAAAAAACTTAGGACCCATTCCGATGGCAAATTCGTGAACAAGCACACCAAATTTTTTTGCAACCAAAAAGTGCCCGAGTTCATGCAAAAAAACCATTATCCCAAAACCGATAAGTGTTATGAGAATAGCCAATTAATCACATTCCTTCACTAATTTTCTAGCTAATAAATCTGCTTCAAAAATATCATCCAATGTTGGATTTTCAATCTTCGGTGCTTTATCCATAGCAATTTCAACAAACCTTGTTATATCGGTAAAACCGCACTTTCCGTTCAGGAAAAGCTCAACTGCGGCTTCGTTTGCACCGTTGTACACGGCGCACATAATTCCACCGGCACGAATGGCTTTTCTAGCCAATTCTATAGCAGGGAAATTTTTGTTATCCACATCGTAAAATGTAAGCTTACCGATCTTTGCGAGGTCAAGAGGCTCGCAAACGGGAACCGTGCGCTTTGGATACGATAAAGCGTAGCTTATTGGAAGCTTCATATCGGGAACTCCCATTTGTGCTATTACACTGCCATCGCAAAATTCTACCATGGAATGAATAATGCTTTCTCTGTGCACTACTGGAGTTATCATATCCTCGCTTATATCAAAAAGATGCATCGCCTCGATAATTTCGAGACCTTTATTTACAAGCGTCGCACTATCTATTGTTATCTTTGCACCCATATTCCAGTTAGGATGCTTCAGTGCCTGTTGTGGTGTGATATCTTTCAGTTCATCAAACTTTTTCCCAAAAAACGGTCCGCCTGATGCAGTTATGATAATTCTTTTTAAATATTCACGCTGATTTGATATCGACTGGAATATCGCACTATGCTCACTATCTACGGGGATAATTTCAACACCTGCATTTTTCGCTTCTCTGTTTATTATCTTACCTGCAGTTACGAGCGTTTCTTTGTTTGCAAGGGCAATCCTTTTTTTGCTTTTTATCGCACTAAGTGTCGGCTTAAGACCAGCTATGCCTACGATCGCAGTTACGACGGCATCACTTTCGTCAACAGATGCACACTCGCAAACGCCATCTATGCCTGAGAGCACTTTTGTGTTAGTATCTTTAACACGAACTCTCAAATCTGATGCACTTTTTTCATCAGTCATACAAGCATATAGGGGTTTGAAATTTCTTATTTGTTTTTCAATAAGGTCAACATTTTTGTGAGCAGTAAGAGCGGTAACAGCATAACTTCCCGTCTTTTCACATACATCCAGTGTTTGTGTTCCTATGGAACCTGTTGAACCTAATATTGCTATTTTTTTTATTTCCTGCATAGTATCTGCTCCCCTCGGCTTAACCAAATATCGGGAAGTATGTAATAAAGTAGTAAACAACCGGTGCAACGAATATCATACTGTCAAACCTATCCATTACTCCGCCGTGTCCCGGCATAAGATTACCAAAATCTTTTATATTGTGTTCTCTTTTGATTATTGAGGCACACAAATCACCAAACTGTGAAATAACGCCACAAATAACACCAATAACAGCAGCACGGGCTACGTTTCCGTCAATTCCCATTATATTCGATGCAATGTAGGTATATGTAGCGAGAATAACGCTTACTCCTACAATACCACCTATCGAACCTTCTATCGTTTTTTTGGGGCTGATAACAGGTGCGAGTTTGTGCTTGCCGATAAATACTCCCGTAAAATATGCGCAGGTATCGGTTATCCAGCAACCTATGAATATTATGAGCAGATTAAGTACACCATACTCCATTTCCCTGACAAAAGAAGTATACACAAAAGCATGTGATATTAAAACTGTTGCAGTGAAAAACATACACGCATCGACAAACGAATACTTGTCTCTGTCAAAAAGCATTATCACAAGAAGAAGTAAAAGATACACCAAAAGTGCAAATTTTGCAGTTATATCGTTCAAAAACACCACAATAACAGGATAAATCAATGATGCCACTGTCATAAGCTTATGGTTCTTTAATCCGACTGCATTTGTGATCTCAAAAATAGCCATACCCATTACTAATACCAAAGCAACATTAAATACAGTTTCGTTGCATAATAAAACTGCTATAAAAACAATTACGCCAAAAAATGCACTTATTATTCTTTGTTTCATTTATCGTCATCCTTTCGCTTATACTCCGCCGTATCTTCTGTTGCGTTTCTGATAATCGGCTATAGCTTGCAATAAGTCGGCTTTAGTAAAATCAGGCCACAAGCAATTCGAAAACCAGAATTCACTGTAGGCACTTTGCCACATAAGGAAATTGCTGAGCCTGTACTCCCCGCTTGGTCTTATTATAAGATCGGGATCAGGCTGACCTGCCGTATAGAGAAAACTTTCAACCGTTTGCTCTGTTATATCGCAAATATCAATTTTGTTTTCTTTAACTTCCGTGGCAATTCTGCGCACCGCATTTGTAAGTTCAGACCTTCCGCCGTAATTAAGTGCTACATTAAGCAAAAGACCACTGTTATTCATAGTGGCCTTTTCAAAATCACGCATCTTTTGCTGAAAACTGTCTGAAAAGGCACTGAGATCACCTATAAAATGCACTTTAACATCTCTGCCTGCAAGGCGTTCGATGCCGTGATCAAGGTAATCCTCAAGAAGCGTCATAATTGCAGACACCTCTTCCTTTTGACGACGCCAGTTTTCTGTAGAAAAGGCATATACCGTAACTACTTTAATACCGATGTTGCCCGCGTCTTCAACAATTCTCTCAAAAGTTTTTGCACCCTCAGCGTGACCGGCTGTACGGGGCAGGCCGCGTTTTTTTGCCCAGCGGCCGTTCCCGTCCATTATAATTCCAATATGCTGAGGTAGATTTTCAAGGTCCACGGAAATACTGTTTTTGTTCTTTTTAGAAAAAATACTTTTAAACATAATTATATTTCCATTATTTCTTTGTTTTTCTTATCAGCTAAAACATCAATTTCTTTAATCTTAGCATCTATGATATCCTGAATTTCTTTTTCGATATTCTTGAGGTCATCCTCGGTAATTTCACTCTTTTTCTTAAGAGCCTTGAACTTTTCAATTTCATCACGACGGATGCCTCTTACTACAACCTTGCAGTCCTCGCTCTTCTTTGAAACAGTTTTTGTAAGTTCTTTACGACGTTCCTCTGTAAGCTGAGGGAATGTAAGACGAATGATCTTTCCGTCGTTCTGCGGATTGATGCCAATCTCTGAAGCAAGAATTGCCTTTTCAATATCCTTGATGAGAGTTGCATCCCAGGGCTGAATTGCAATAGTTCTGGCATCGGGAGTTGAAATTGCAGCCACCTGAGCAACAGGAGTTGCTGTTCCATAATAGTCTACGGAAATTTTATTAAGCACTGCGGTATTTGCTCTGCCTGCACGAATTGAATCAAGTTCTTCAAGGTAGAAGCCAAGTGCCTTTTCAATTTTTGAATTAAGTTCAGGGTAATCGTTTTTCATAGTTTATTCCTCCATAAATTAAAATTATTTAGCGTATACAAGTGTTCCAATCTCTTCGCCCTCAAGAACACGCTTGATATTTTCGGGTTTATCAAGACCAAAAACACGGATAGGCATTTTATTATCCATACAAAGCGAAGTAGCTGTTGTATCCATAACTCCAAGGCCTCTGTTAAGTACATCTATATATGTAATTGAATCAAATTTAACTGCGTTGGGGTTTATATTGGGGTCGCTGTCGTAAACACCATCAACCTTTTTTGCAAGGAGAATAGCCTCGGCATCTATTTCTGCAGCACGAAGCGCAGCAGTTGTATCCGTAGAGAAGAACGGGTTACCGGTACCACAACCAAAAATTACAACCCTTCCCTTTTCCAGATGGCGAATTGCCTTTCCACGAATGTACGGCTCAGCAATCTGACGCATTTCAATAGCTGTCTGCACACGTGTGGGAATTCCGTGTCTTTCAAAAGCATCGCAAAGCGCAAGAGAATTTATAACAGTTGCGAGCATTCCCATATGGTCTGCACGGGTTCTCTCCATATTTTCGCCTGTTCTTCCGCGCCAGAAATTTCCGCCGCCTACAACAACCGAAATCTGTACGCCCATATTTACGCATTCTTTGATAGTTTCTGCAATATTGTCGAGAGTGGCTTCATCAAGACCAAACCCTTTTTCCCCTGCAAGAGCTTCGCCACTGAGTTTTATAAGCACTCTTTTATATTTTAAATTGTGCATCTTAATTTCCTGCCTTTCTTGTGTAAAATATTGTATCATCTTATTTTAACATATAACTATGCATTTTGTAAATATATATATGAAATTTTTTTATATACAAAACGCAAAGACCGCCTCATATATTTTTGTGAGGCAGTCTTTGTTTTACTTAGTTAACATTTTCAGGCAGGAAGCCATCTTTTCTTGTATAATCCACACAACGAGGTAACTGTTTAAGATATCTTTCCAGCATCTCTTTTTTGTAACCGTTATTTTCAATTATTTCCCTGTAAAAATATGCACTTGGCTTTATTGTTCGCTTAAAATTGTTTTCATAGTCAACATGTACAAGTCCGAATCTAAGTTCATATGTTCCCCACTCATAATTATCAAGCAGGCTCCAGTGCAGATACCCTCTTACATCCACACCAAGATCAATACATTCTCTTAACGCCCTGAGGTATTCTAAAATCCACACCACCCTGAATCTGTCATCGTCGGTATAGATACCGTTTTCTGTAACTAAAACCGGTTTATCTTTGATTCTTAAAAAATTCTGAACAAAGCACTCGGGATTAAATTCGAGTGTATCAAGATACGACAGTTGCATTTTATTAAAGCCAAACTGAACTCCTCGGCGTGGATTCTGAATTCTGGAGTCAACTATCATTCTCATATACGAATTAACTGCCCAATAATCACAACTGTCTTTAATTTCCTTATCATAAAAGACATCTCTGTTCGGAAGAACTATTTCGCCGGTTCGTATTGCGTGAAACCAAAATTCGTTAATAAGAATGTCAAAATATTTTGCGAGTGCGGTGTCAAATGGGTCATTTTGTCTTTTAGCATAAATTTGCCTGAATGCATGAGCCGTACTTACCGGGCTTTTAGAATATTTTTTAATAATGCTGTTTGCCCTTGCATGAAATCTTATACTGCCGATTTTATGATCAAAATTACTTTCCAGGACGGAAGAATTAAATTCGTTGAACACGCACCAGTAATCGATATACTGACTGATTTTAGGCACAAGATATTCAAGATAATCTTCAAAATATTTGAGGTTCTCGATTTTGGTAAATGCACCCTTAAGGCTAAACCACTGGGGCACTGTGCCATGTACGATAGTTAGAACAACCTTTATTCCCTTTTCTTTTAAAGCATTGAGAATCTGAAGGTAATGATCCATTTCTTTATCAACAAAATGACCTTCCATGGGCTCGATTCTGCTCCATTCAATAGTCATTCTAAATGCCTGATGTTTTAATTCGGATAGAATGTCAACATCTTCCCTCCACATATTGTACGAATTACAAGCTTTTCCTGACAAAGCATATTCGGGATGATTTTTTTGTGTTTCAAACTCTTCATGATAACAACTTGAGTTTACATTGTCGCCCTCAATCTGGTGTCCTGCAGTTGCACTGCCCCACAAAAAGCCTTCGGGAAAATCAAAATTGTTTATGTAGAATACATCATTCATAAAGTTTTCTCCTTCAATAAGTAGAGTTTGGATCTCGAATTATATTCATTATATGATACCTTATACTCTTTTTCAAGAGAATAATTATATTTTTCCCAGACATAATAAGCAAAAGGAGTGAATTTTTATGGACTATCTAAAGGCTTTTATTGTTGGTGGAATTATTTGCGCAATCGGTCAGATTATTATTGACAAAACCAAGCTTACCCCTGCACGTTTGTTGACAGGTTATGTGTGCGGCGGTGTGCTTTTATCGCTTTTGGGCATTTACGGAAAAATAGTTGAATTTGCCGGATGCGGTGCAACAGTGCCGCTGACAGGTTTTGGATATGCACTGTTTGAAGGTGTAAAAAAAGCAGTTGGCGAAAAAGGTTTTATTGGCATATTTACAGGCGGATTAACAGGTACTGCCGGGGGAATAGCCGCAGTTATGTTGTTTGGGCTGATTGCAGCTATTATTTCCAAGCCTAAAATCAAATAAACTGTAGACAACCGACTAGTTTAGTAGTATAATGGGTTTAACAAAACAAAGGATGGGGATGTAAAAATGAAAAATCTTACCGTAATGGATCATCCGCTTATATCTCACAAACTTGCCCTGCTTCGCCATGAGGATACAGACGGCAAGGCTTTCAGAGAACTTGTAAGCGAGATTGCGATGTTAGTTTGCTATGAGGCAACCCGTGATATGAAAACAACAACAGTTGATATACCCACACCTCTTATGACAGCTAAATGCGAAATGATACTGACTGAAAAGCCTGTTTTGGTGCCCATTTTAAGAGCAGGGCTCGGAATGGTAGATGGAATGCTTACCATTCTTCCGTCGGCTAAAATCGGTCATATAGGTATGTGCAGAAACCATGAAACTCTTGAACCTGAGCAGTACTACTGCAATCTTCCTGCGGATATCGGCGAAAGAACCGTTTTTGTTCTTGACCCGATGCTTGCAACCGGCGGTTCACTTGCGGCAGCTATAACGCTTTTAAAAGAAAAAGGTGCAAAGAGGATTAAAGTACTCAGCATTGTTGGTGTACAGGAAGGCATTGACCGCGTGCTTAACACTCATCCTGATGTTCATATTTATCTTGGCGTTAAAGATGAAAAGCTCAACGAAAAAGGTTACATACTCCCCGGTCTCGGCGATGCAGGAGACAGACTTTTTGGAACTGAATAAGAAGCGTGCCGCTTCACCCTCGTCGCGTGATGGCTGAATTTAGAAACATCGAACGCTGCTCGCGATAAAACAAATAGTTTTCTATACGATAAAAAAAGACCCGATTGTAAAATCGGGTCTTTTTTTAGTTCTTCAAGCTATGCATAGGTGCCGGAATACGTCCGCCACGTGCGATAAATTCACTGCATCCAAAACGATTAACCGGCATAACGGGACCGCTTCCAAGAAGACCGCCAAATTCCACCACGTCTCCGACTTTTTTGCCGGGAGCAGGAATAATACGAAGAGCGGTCGTCTTTGTGTTGATAACGCCAATCGAAACCTCATCAGCCAATATACCGGAAATTGTTTCAGCTGAGGTGTCTCCTGGAACAACCACCATATCTATACCAACGGAGCAAACGCTCGTCATTGCTTCTAATTTTTCAAGAGAAAGAGCACCTTTCTTAACCGCATCTATCATACCCGCATCTTCACTAACAGGGATAAATGCGCCGCTCAACCCGCCAACATATGATGAAGCCATAACACCGCCCTTTTTAACGGCATCATTGAGAAGA
>JAZRPN010000045.1:0-13807 GCA_045649225.1 Clostridia bacterium
CTCTTTATAGGCTCCGCGAATAATAGTTTCGGAAAGCTTGTCAGAAATTTCGCGGTTTATAAGTCTTTGAATCGGCCTTGCACCAAGATGCTCGCCAAGTGCTTTTTTCACAAGGAAAAGCTTAGCTTCATCTGTAATTTCGGCACGCATATCCTTTTGAGCAAGCATTTCATTTAAGTCTGCAAACATAAGGTCAAATATCTTGCTGAGTTCGTCCTCCGAAAGCTCGTCAAAAACAACAATCTCATCAACACGGTTTAAAAATTCAGGTCTGAAGATGCGTTTGAGTGCACTCATAACCTTTTCCTTGTTTTGCTTTGCAGCATTCTGAGAAAAGCCTATAGAGCCACCTTTCCAGTCGCTTCCCGCATTACTTGTCATTACAATAACTGTGTTTTCGAAGCTTACTGTTTTACCATGACTGTCGGTAACACGACCATCATCAAGAATCTGAAGCAGTACATTTAAAACATCGGGATGCGCCTTTTCAATTTCGTCGAACAACACAACGCAGTACGGCTTTCTTCTGATTTTTTCTGTAAGCTGACCTGCATCGTCATATCCCACATATCCGGGAGGTGATCCGATAAGCTTTGCAACAGAGTGCTTTTCCATAAATTCTGTCATATCAACACGGATAAGTGCATCCTCGCTGTCAAAAAGCTCATAGGAAAGGCGCTTTACAAGCTCTGTCTTACCAACACCCGTAGGTCCTACAAAGATAAAGCTTGCGGGACGGAGCTTTTTGGAAAGCGCAGCACGGTTACGCCTTATTGCACGGCTTACTCCGTTTATAGCATCGTTTTGACCAATAATGCGTCTATGAAGCCTGTCTTCAAGGTTAAGAAGTCTGTCAGTTTCTGCCTGAGTGATTTTGCTTACGGGGATTTTTGTCCATTCTTCAACGACATGGGCAATATCGTCAACTGTAAGCGGAACATCTGCAAGCTGACCCTTAAGGTTTTCAAGCTCTTTTTCAAGAGTACATCTTTTTGTTTTTATTTCCGCCAGAAGTGCATAATCCTCTTCAGTGGGGGACTCTTCGCCTTCCGGAACTGGAGCGTTTAACTCGGCAAGCTGTTTTTCAGTCGACGCAATTTGTGAAAGCACGGCGTTTTTCAGATTAGCACGGCTGCCTGCCTCGTCAATAAGGTCAATAGCCTTATCAGGCAAATAGCGGTCAGTGATATAACGTTGCGAAAGATTTACTGCAGCTCTGATAACATCGTCTGAAATTTTTACCTTGTGATAATCTTCATAATAACGCTTTATTCCGTGAAGCACCTCAACAGTTTCCTCTGCACTTGGCTCTTCAACGATAACTGTCTGGAATCTTCTTTCAAGAGCAGAATCCTTTTCAATAAATTTACGATATTCGTTAAGCGTTGTTGCCCCGATAACCTGAATCTCACCACGTGCAAGAGCAGGCTTAAGTATATTTGCGGCAGACATTGCGCCCTCGGCATCGCCTGCACCGACGATGTTATGAAGCTCGTCAATAACCAAAATTACGTTTCCGAGTTTTTTGGTCTCTTCAACAATGCCCTTGAGGCGTGCCTCAAACTGACCACGATATTGAGTGCCTGCCACAATAGCTGTAAAGTCAAGCAGGTAAACCTCTTTGTCAAGAAGCTTTTTGGGAACGTTTCCTGACGCTATGCGCTCAGCAAATCCCTCGGCAATAGCCGTTTTACCAACACCCGGCTCACCTAAAAGAGCGGGGTTGTTTTTTGTTCTGCGGTTAAGAATCTGAACAAGCCTTTCTATCTCACGGTCGCGGCCTACCACAACATCAACCTCGCCTGCGCGAGCCTTTGCGGTAAGATTTGTGCCATAGGTATCAAGAAGCTTTTTCTTTTTCTCTTTATGTTTTTCCTTTTTATTGGTATTTTCCTCTTTTTCAGAAGGGGCTTCGTCCTTTTTAAAGCCGCCAAACATCGAGAGCAGGTTATCCATAGAAAACCCCTGCATATTGTCGCCATCTATTTCAAATGCACCCTCGTCATTTTCAAGCATTTCCATCATCTGCGAGCTGATGTTTTCCATCTCGCCGGGGTCAATCCCGCCTGCCAGCTGCTGAAGTGTATTTATGCCCAGAGACCTTGCACACGGCATACACAAGCCCTCGTTTATTGTTTTGCCGTTTTCAAGTCGGGTAACAAATATTACTGCAACGTTTTTATTGCAACGTGAGCATAGCATATATTTCATTCCTTTCTACTATACGTAAACTGTATTATAGCACAAAAGATGCGTTAATTCAATTAAAATAATAGAAAATTCAAAATTAGGATATATTGTACATCAAAAAAAGCAAAACACTAAATGTTGTTGAAATTTGTAAAAAAATCGTTAGAAATTTATAATTTCTTATTGCGTTAAAACGAAAAGTATGTTATCATAACATTATATAGAAGGGAGGAGATAGAAATGAAAAAAAGATTTCTGTCTGTTATTATTTCAATTAGCTTGATTTTGAGCGCATTTATAGGTGTTGCTTCGGCAAGTACCTTCCCCGATGTGCTTTCACCCGATCACGACTGGGCAAGTGTCCAGATAGAGGAAATGACCACTCTCGGTATTATAAAGGGATATACCGATGGTACATTCAAACCCGATAAATCAATAAGCAAGATTGAGGCAGTACTTCTCTTTGCACGCGTTGCAGGCTATGCTGACGCTAACAATGCAAAGATTGTTGAACTTGCATATGACAAGTATGCAGCTGTGCTTGATTCAATCGATTTGGGTGCATACTCAGATTACAAGAAAGAGATTGCATTTCTTCTTTATAAAAACGTTTTGAGTGCAGATGCT
The DNA here is from genome assembly GCA_045649225.1 of Clostridia bacterium. Classification (GTDB taxonomy): domain Bacteria; phylum Bacillota; class Clostridia; order UMGS1883; family UMGS1883; genus UMGS1883. Next base: position 2,818 of record JAZRPN010000045.1, read on the forward strand.
GTAGAAGAGTATCTTGGAGATTCAGAGTATCTTGACGAATTCCCCAGAAGCGATGCGGCTATTCTTATCGCAAATCTTATGGGTGCTGACGTTAAGGAAATCAGTGCATCTTCACTTGATTTTGAAGATGCAAGCCAGATTCCCGATGATGCAGAGAAGTATGTATCATATGTAGTTAGCGAAGGCCTTATGAACGGTGTCCAGAAGGATGACGGCACTGTTGTTTTCGACGCTGATAAGGCTCTCAGCCGTGCTCAGGTTTGCGTTATTTTGTACAGAATTATAGACAAGCTCAACATTTCTGCAGAGGCAGGCGTTGTTGATGCGTTTGATGCAGAAGCAGGTATTTTGGACTTCACAAATGCAGAGGGTCGCGAAAAGAGCTACGTAATAAATGAAGATGTAAAAATTCTTATCAACGGCGAGAATGCTAAGGCTTCAGACATTCTTTCAAATTCTGATGTTGTAGTTGTTCGCCACGGTAAAGATATCTATTCTGTTGATGTTATAAGCCCCAAGTCAAATGTTACAGTTAAGGGTACAGTGAATTCTGTAGTTAAGAGCAGTGCATATGTTAAGATTTCTATTACAGAAAGCGCTACAGAAGAAGTTAAGACATTCTATGCTCTTGACGCTGATTTTGATGTAACAACTGATGGCGTTAAAGACAGATTTGAATCAATAAAGGTAAAGGATTATGTTGTTATCAAGCTTCTTGGTTCAGACATCGTGTCTATTGACAGACAAACTGCAGAAGCTACAGTTCAGGGCACAATAGTTAAAATAAATCTTACTTCTCCCGTAGGTCTTGCCGTTCGCACAGTAGATGAGATTACAGAGGAAGAAACAGTTTCTGAGTATACAGTTTCTGACAGTGCAGTTATCCGCCGTAACGGCAAGAGCGTAACCCTTCGTGAAATTCTCGCAGGGGACAGAGTTGTTCTTACCATAACACGTGGTGATATCACTAAGATTGTTGCAACAAGCACATCAGGAAATGTAACAGGTACAATAACTGCAATAAAGATTGCAGCACAGTCTGAAATCACTCTTTCAGTAAATTCAAAAGAGCAGGTATATGCTGTAGCAATGGATGCAACATATAAGGTTGCAGGTTCAGATGCAACAATCTACGACCTTCGTCTTGGAAATGTAGTTGCACTTACACTTTCAGGTACAACCGCAACAAAGATTGAGCAGACATCAGCTTCAAGCGTTACTACCAAAACAGGTATTATTGAGTCAACAAGTGCATCTTATGGCTACATCAATATAACAGGTTTTGATGCAGGTGCAGTAAGCGAGCAGATTTTTGCCGCAAAGACAGGCTCAAGTATCTCTGCAAAGATTCTTAATGGCGAAACAGGTAAGGAAATCTCCTTCAAGAACCTTAAGAAAGGTGATACAATAATTGCAACAGGTGCTTATTCTAACGGTGCATTCGTTGCTAAGACAATCGTTGTAACTCCTGCGGCAGAGTAAAATTTAAAAACAAAATAAACAAGCCTGTCGACTTAAGCGACAGGCTTGTAAATTCATTTTATCAGAGGAATGCCTATGATTATTAAGGAATCGGCTGAAAATTATCTTGAAGCTATCTTGATGATAAAAAATAAAAAGGGATACGTGAGAAGCATTGATATTGCCAATGAACTTGGTTTTTCAAAACCGAGTGTTTCTGTTGCAATGAAAAACTTCCGTGAGGCAGGCTACGTTGTTATAGAAACTGACGGTGCAATAACACTCACTCAAAAGGGGCAGGAAATTGCAGAAAAGGTTTTTAACCGCCACGAAATGATTGCAAAAATACTTATCAAACTGGGGGTTGATGAACAAACCGCCTACGAAGATAGCTGCAAGATAGAACACGGCCTAAGCGAACAGAGCTTTAATAAGATAAAAGAATACTTTGAAGGAAAGATATAAAAAAGAAGGTGCGACGCACCTTCTTTTTTTATATCTTTATTAAATTGTTGATTTCAAGATACTCCTCAGCAAAATGTGCGGCAGTTGCACCGTCAGCAACGGCAGTTGCAATTTGTCTTACGGGCTTTGTGCGAACATCTCCGACGGCAAACACACCGGGAATATTTGTCCGTGTGCTTTCATCTGCTATGATGTAGCCCTGATTATCAAGAGTTAAAATGCCTTCAAAAAGGTTTGACTGCGGGCTTCTGCCAATACTTATAAAGATGCCGTCAACATCAATGATTGACTCAATGCCATCAAGAGTGTTTTTTACCTTTAGTCCGCAAACCTTATCATCCGATAAAAATTCAGTTGCGTTGCTACTCCAAACAAATTCAATGTTTTCAGCGTTTTTTAGTGGCTCGTGATAAAATCTTTCCGCACGAAGCTTGTCCCTGCGGTGAATCAGATATACCCTTTTGCATATTTTGGAGAGAAGAAGTGCATCTGCTGCGGCAGAATTTCCTCCGCCAATAACGGCAACGGTTTTATCTCTGTAAAACATACCGTCGCACGCTGCACAATAGCCAAGCCCTTTTCCAATCAGATTCTCTTCATTTTCAAGACCAAGGTGCTTGTGCTCTGCTCCCGTTGCAATTATAACCGATTTTGCCAAAAACTCACCGTCGGCAGTTTCTATTTTTTTGATAGTGTCCGAGAAATCGACAGATAAAACCTCTGTCTGCCTGGTTTTTGCACCAAAGCGCTCGGCTCCGTTTTGCATTTTAAAGCCGAGGGTAAAGCCGTCTATCCCTTCATCAAATCCGGGGTAATTGTCAATCTGGTTAGTTTGTGTCATCTGACCGCCTGCGGAAAATTTTTCGAGCACAAGTGTATTAAGCCCTGCTCTTGCACAGTAGAGAGCGGCAGTGTATCCTGCAGGTCCTCCGCCTATTATTATAACATCGTATGTGTTGTTCATTAGATTACACCTGATTTTTAAAGCATTTCAAGGATCTGGTTTTTCGGCTTTGCGCCTGCAGAGCTGTTTGTAACCTTACCATCCTTTATTACAAAGAGGGAGGGGATGCTCATTACCTGAAAGCTTGATGCAAGCTCAGGCTCTTCATCAACATTTACTTTACCTACTTTGATTTCAGGATGCTCGGCCGCGATTTCGTCAATAATGGGCGATACCATTCTGCACGGTCCGCACCAGCTTGCCCAAAAGTCAAGAAGCACAGTCTTATCACTTTTTAATACTTCATTTTCAAAATTTTCTTTATTGATTACTATAACGGACATTTTTTCTCCTCCTTATATTTATCCTTAGTTTTAAAAGATTAGCTATCTTCTATCCATATAATATCATAATTTTTTAATTTTTTCAACAAAATAAAAAACGCCATAGGCGTTTTTTATACTATAAATTTTTTAATTTTTTCTTCAAGATTTTGTGCACTTTCGGTGTGAGCAACAACTGATACACTGCCTGACAAATCAAGCGTAAGAACATCCATAACATCTTTTGCATTCACGGTATTTTTACCGTCCGAAAGTTCAATATCAAAATTAAAATCTTTTATTGCATCGCAAAAGTTTTTTGCCTGCACGATTGATTTAAGGAAAATATTAAATTTCTTCATAGGTCTCAGTCCTTATATTCAATACTTTCAAGAGTTTGTCTGAAATTTGCACGGATGGAGGCGAGATACTCGCTTCTAAGCTCTGCCTGCTCGTTTAATTCCTCCTCGGTCAGACCGACAGTTTTTTTCTTTTTTGCAAGCTCATTAATTCTTTCAATCTTTTTCTTATCCACTGTATATCATCCTTTTTAATTATATAATAACAGAAAAACCACGGTGCAGATTTTCAATCTCTGCATCTTTACATTCCCCGCCGAACTCACCGTCAAGAGTCCAGGCGATTGGCTCTTCACTCTCGAATTTTATTTTTGAAGTTTTAAATCTTATAACACTGTCAGATGGTGCGTTTGACTGCGTTAAAAATGATGTTATAATGCTCTGAAATTCGCCGGCAGTTTGCGGTTTTTTTACAAGCAGTACCTCGAACAAGCCGTCATTTAGCGATACTGCCGAGTTGAGAGTGTTTTTTATACCACCGACCTGAAGCGAATTTGTAACCATTCCAAACAAGAACTGGTCCTCAATAACCTCTGAATCAAAAGAAATTTTAACCTGCTGAGGACGTATGTTAGGAAGCTGACGGATGCCCTCCATTATATAAGCAAGATGGCCGAATACGTTTTTAAATTCCTGAGCAGTATCATACGAAACAGACGTAAAGGCACCAAATGCCGCAACATAGGCAAAGTTTTTATCATTGAATTTACCTGCATCGCAGAAGAAAGGTGAGCCATCTACAACCATTTTAGCGGCACGTCTTAAATCAAGCGGGATACCAACCGTGCCAGCAAAGTCGTTAGTACTGCCCGATGGCAGATACGCAAGCTGCGGTCTTTCTTTTTCATCAAGGCACATAAGCGCATTTACAGCTTCGTTGAGCATACCATCGCCACCGCAAACAGATACAACGTCAAAGCTTTTGCCATGCGCTTTAATAAAGTTGTAGCCGTCCTTTTCGCCCGATGTAGGGTGCAGGGTAACGGTGTAGCCACCTGTTGTATAAATATCAATTATGTCTGCAAGATGCGTACGAACTGCGCCCTTCCCGCTTACGGGATTATATACAAAAAGCATTCTTTTTTCCATAATTACTACTTCCTTATTAGTTATCATATACATTATATGATATTATTTTACGAAAATCAATAAGTTTAATATATATTCAAAAAAATTTAAAAATGAGGCATAATATAAAAGAGACACGAATATACTTATTACAAGGGAGTGAGAAAATGACCTATCAAGAAATTCTGGAAACTGTAAAAAACAGCCTGAAGAAAACAGCCGTAAAGGATGTAGAGGGGCATATCGCGGTAGAATTTAATATATGTGGTGAGGGTGAGGGCGCATTTTACGCCGAGGTAAATAACGGCAAAATCACTGTTGAACCGTATGAGTATCATGACCGTGATGCAAAGGTAATAATTTCTTCGGACGAGCTTATTAAAATTTTGAGCGGTCAGATTAAACCGCAGGAAAGTGTAGCGTCGGGGAAAACAATTATTGAGGGAAACCCGCAGTGTGTCAGCGTGCTTTTAAAATTTATCAAGAAAACAAAAGGAGCAAAAACTTCAGTGAAAAACGATACAAAAAAAGAAACGGCAGAAAAAAGTGTTAAGGTTGAAAAAGAAATAGTAAAGACAACTAAAAAGCCGTCAAATCCCATAAAAAAGGACATTGAAAAATAAAAAAGAGATGTAGTATACATCTCTTTTTTATTTTATCTTTAACAGACGGTGTACAATAGTGCACGCTTCGCCGCGCGTTGTGCTTTTTGCGGGGAGAAAACAGTTTTTGTCGTCGCCCAAAATGATTTTCAGGCTTACGGCTTTATTTACCGCCTGCTCTGCCCAACTGCTTATTGCATAACTGTCATTAAACAGATAGTCGTCATAAAAAAGTATGGTGCCTTTTCGTTTTTCATGAATGCGGATAATAAGTACCGCAAGTTCTTCTCTTGTTATTGCTTTGTCCGGAGAGAACGTATCAGCAGTGGTGCCCTTTATAAGATTGCTTGCGTAAAGGGCGTTTACGTAAGGGGCAAACCATGAGTCATTGGGAACATCGGTAAACACGCTTTCCTGAGAAGTCATATCTATCGAAAATGCAAGACAAAGTATTTTAGAAGCTTCTGCACGTGTTATTGAAGCATCAGGCTCAAACACTCCGTCAGATTTTCCGTTTACAATACCTTTCTTAGCAAGGAATGAAATGCTTTCCTTTGCCCAGTGTTCTTCTATATCCGCAAATTCACCGCTTGCGACAGGAGGAATCACAATCTCCTCTGACGGCGGAATAAACTCTTCAACCTTGGGTGGTGCGATTTCCTGACTATCCGAAGGCTCATAGGTTACCTTAAATGGTGTGCAACTTAGTGTATCTCCCGAAAAACCTGTTACGGGGCATACTGGTGTAACGTCAAAATAAACGTACTTATCCGCAAAAGTAGTATCAAAATAAATATAAAATCCACTTTCGCTAAGCTGAACGAAATCGCTGTTTGGTTTGTCAGAAACATACCAGTTTACAACGCAGGCAGAGGTGTCATTATCCCCGGTAATACTATTATAAAAACCAAATTCTGCGTGTGCGGCGCCATTAACGTAAAGACTTCCGCTCACAGTTGGCGAACCAACTGCTATAAGTGCTTTTTTCAAAGAAAGATTATCGGCACTTAAACTAAAGCTTTCGCCGTTGTCAGAAGAACAGTAAAACATCAAACGTCCAACGGTATTTGTTTCCGAACGGAAAATCTCTGGCGTGATAGGTATGTCAATCGTCGTATTTTCCGAAACAGAAAACTGAATAAGAGGGACAATCTCTCCATCTAAGCTGTCAAGAAAAACAGTAACTGTAGCATCCGTCGATGCAGAAAAATTGCCTTTAAATACATACGCACCATTTTCCATAAGGTGAATATACGAGTTATTGATAAGTGCGAAATACTCACCATCGCATTCTATCTGCGCTGTTTTACTGTCGCCATTGTCAATTATTTCAAAAGTACAACCGTATGGGGATGATGCCATCCACCATTCGTTAACTGCTTTGTTTTCGAAACCGCCATCGCCTATATAATCACGGCTGACTGTTATATTTATCTGTGATGTGAGAGTGCGTTCACCCTCATAAACTGCATAAAGAGTATATTCGCCAATATCGGCATCGGGAAGAACTGTTAACATACGGCTTTCACTGTCGTAAAAAACAGAATCGTTTCCGTTGAGAAGTGAAACGGAGCACTCCTCATACTCGAGAATATTTCCAAGCTGGTCCCGGACATATGCATTGGCGGGGTACGATGTTATTTCATCAGGAACAGGGATATTCCCCGGTGCGTGAAGCGTTATCTGAGATGGGGAAGGTGCCTCGGCACAAAGACGGATATCGTCAATATAGAATGTACAATCGTCTTGCGAATACAAAAGTATGTCAATGTTATAAAGACCGCTAGTTTCGGGGAAGAATGGAACAAAAATATCGCTCCACTCGTTATTTGGTGCATTGTTTATTGCGAAATAAATTGTATTTTCATACTCAAACGCACCGTTTTCGTAATTTACATTAGGATACCAGGAATTGCTTTTTACCCTTGCGTGAAGAACATACATTGTGTTCTCAACCAGAAGAACGTGGTCTGTATACTCAAGCTGAGCAAAATAACCTATTTCTGAGTAGTCGTTTGTTTCAGTACAGATAAAAGTGTTTTCGCCATCTGTTTGCTGATAAAAATCCCCAAGCCAGTAATCTTCGGTGAACGAATTTTCCAGCAGATTGTTTGTCAAGGTAACTTTAAGCGTTGATGGAGTGGTAGACTGATCGTTTTTAAGGGCGTAATAAATTTCCACATCTGTGTCGGGCCTTGCATTATCGCTTACCGTAAGAGTGAGCGTTGATGGGTCAAAGCTTACGCCATCGTAATCACCGACAGTAGCATGTATCATACTTTTAGAAAGCAGAAAAACCTTCTCACCACTATTCGATAGCAGATAAGGGCTGTAGCTTGCTTTTACACTGCCGTGTGATGGAATAAAAATTTCCTCATCTCCGTAAAGCCCTACTGAAGAAACGATGCACTCTGCCTCTTCAAACGATATTTCATCAACAAAAACACCAAGTTCGTCAGAAGTTTTTTCAAAGTATAGAGAAAGGTTAAAATTACCGCTTTCGCCTGAATAGAATGTAACTGAAAACCTTGCCCAATCACTGTTTATGCCCGAAACATAGGCTATGATATTTTTACTTCCCTCTGACATTGAGGCACTGCATCTGGCATTTGATGAGCTGAAACTGTCTGGATTCATGGCATAACCTGACAGGGTGTATATTTTCCCTGCCTCTAAATAAACGGAAGAACTGTATTCAAGAACGTTTGTAATCTTTCCGTCCTTTACCTCGCCGAACGGGTTTTGCACAACGATTCCGTAATCGCCCGAGTATGCGGCAGATTCATCGCAAATTGCGCCATTCCACAAATAAACTTCGTCAGCATCTTCAAAACTGCACGCAAAGTTTGTGTCTGCAGCTCTGGCACAGACAAAGGAAAAAAGCATCGATATTAAGATGAAGCAAGATAAAAGAACCTTTTTCATAATAACACCTCATTATTTTACTCTATTATACCATAAAAAAGACAGATTGTCCATAAAATTATAGACGGGATAAAATCCCGTCTATAATTTATTCGAGTTCAAAAGCTCCTGTATATAACTGATAATATGTGCCTTTTTCGGAAATAAGCTTTTCGTGATTGCCACGCTCTATTATCTTGCCGTGGTCAAGCACCATGATAACGTCGGAATTTCTGACAGTTGAAAGGCGGTGTGCTATAACAAACACTGTTCTGCCCTCCATAAGTTTATCCATACCACGCTGAACGATTGCTTCTGTTCTTGTGTCAATAGAGCTTGTTGCCTCGTCAAGAATCATAACGGGCGGGTCTGCAACTGCGGCACGGGCAATTGCTATAAGCTGGCGTTGACCCTGAGAAAGATTTGCACCGTTATTGGAAAGCTGAGTATCATACCCATCAGGAAGACGGGTTATAAAGTCGTCTGCACCGACAAGCTTTGCTGCCTCTATACACTCCTTGTCAGTTGCTTCGAGATTTCCGTAGCGGATGTTATCCATAACACTGCCAGTAAACAGGTTTGTTTCCTGCAGTACAATTCCCAAAGACCTTCTCAAATCGCTCTTTTTGATTTTGTTGATGTTTATATCGTCATATCTGATTTTTCCGTCAGCGATATCATAGTAACGGTTAATAAGGTTGGTTATGGTAGTTTTTCCTGCACCTGTTGCGCCTACGAAAGCAACCTTTTGTCCCGGCTCTGCATACACAGATATATCGTGCAGGACCGGTTTGCCCTCTTCGTACTCAAAGTCAACTTCGTTAAGCGTAACCTTTCCGCGAAGCTCGGTGTAGGTGATGGTGCCATCAGTGTGAGGGTGCTTCCACGCCCATTTGCCCGTATGCTTTTTGGTTTCGGTAATGGTTCCGTCGGAAGAAATAAGAGCGTTTACAAGTGTAACATAGCCGTTATCCGCTTCTTTTTCCTCATCCATAAGAGTAAAGATTCGATCTGCACCTGCACAACCCATAATTATGGCGTTAATTTGCTGTGAAAGCTGGTTTACGTTTCCTGTAAACTGCTTTGTCATATTAAGAAAAGGAACTACAATACTTATGCTGAATGCAAAGCCTGAAATACTTACGTTAGGCGCTCCTGAAACAAGGAAAATACCGCCTGCAACAGCAATTATAACATAGAGTATGTTGCCGATATTCTGTATAACAGGACCTAAAATATTTGCGTATGCGTGTGCACGGTAAGCATCTTCAAAAAGAGAATTATTTACCTTATCGAAATCGTTTTTGCACTCTTCCTCGTGGTTAAATACCTTTATAACCTTTTGACCAGCCATCATCTCCTGAATAAAGCCCTCTGCAATACCAAGAGATTTTTGCTGACGTATGAAAAACTTAGCACTTCCGCCGCCAAACTTCTTCGTAACCTGAAGCATAACGAAAACACCTGCAAGAAGAATAAGTGTCATCCATACGCTGTAGTAAAGCATTACGCCTAAGACCGCTACAAGAACTGTGCCCGCACGCAAAAATGACGGGAGAGCCTGCGAAACAAGCTGACGAAGTGTGTCAATGTCGTTTGTGTAGTAGCTCATTATGTCGCCGTGCTTATGCGTATCAAAATATCTTATTGGGAGATTTTGCATGCTGTTAAACATCGAGCAGCGCATCTTTGAAAGAAAGCCCTGAGTGATATACGCCATCAGCTGCGTGTAAAGAACAACTGCGGCAAAAGCCACTGCATAGCATATAATAAGTGTTATGATAAGCGGTACAAGCTCGGGAAGAGCACTGCCCCAATCACGAGTAGTATAGTGCTTTTCTATAACGGCAATAACCTTTTGAAGATACAAATCGGGCACTGCAGCTGCAGCCGATGAAAGCAATATGCACACAATCGTAACGGGCATAAGCACAGGATAGAACTTAAAGAGGGAAGAGATAGTTCTCTTTAAAACAGAGCCGTTAAGCTTTTTCTTATTATTCGGCTTCACTGTCATCACCCCCATTAGTTTGCTGTGAATATACCTCTTGATAGATAGCGTTTGACTGCATTAGCTCGCTGTGTGTTCCGATGCCGCTTATATAACCGTTATCCATAACAATAATCATATCCGCATCCTGCACAGAAGAAATTCTTTGTGCAATAATAATTTTTGTGGTTTCGGGAATAAACTTTTTAAACCCTTCTCTTATCAAAGAATCGGTACGGGTATCTACCGCACTGGTAGAGTCGTCAAGAATAAGAATTTTTGGCTTTTTAAGAAGTGCACGCGCTATGCAAAGACGCTGCTTCTGACCGCCCGATACGTTAGTGCCGCCCTGCTCAATCTTTGTGTTGTAGCCGTCAGGGAAGGACAAAACAAACTCCTCCGCCTGAGAAAGACGGCAAGCCTCTGAAATTTCCTCATCGGTTGCATTTTCGTTGCCCCAGAGAAGATTTTCTCTTATTGTACCTGAAAAGAGTGTGTTTTTTTGAAGTACCATAGCAACCGAGTCGCGAAGAGCCTCGATATCATACTCACGCACATCGATGCCGCCAACACGCACTGCTCCTTCAGTCGTATCATAAAGGCGGGGGATAAGCTGAACAAGAGATGTCTTGCTTGAACCGGTACCGCCGATTATACCTACTGTCATACCTGATTTAATGTGCAAATCAATATCACTAAGGGCAAGGCGCTTAGCCTTTTTGGAATATTTGAAGCCTACACCATCAAAGTCAATTGAACCGTCTTTTACAGAGGTTACTGCATTTTCGGGCTGAGTAAGAGAAGGTGTTTCGTCAAGAACTTCGAATATACGCTTTGCTGATTCTGCCGACATAGTAAGCATAACATAAATCATG
>JAZRPN010000046.1:0-9749 GCA_045649225.1 Clostridia bacterium
TATGCAAGTGTTTTCGCAAAATCAACACATTAGCAAAACTGTAAAAATTACTTCATAAGAGTAACCATTATTGCCTTCTGTGCGTGAAGCCTGTTTTCTGCTTCGTCAAAGATTTCGTCAGCGTGCGCTTCAAAAACCTCGGCGGTAATTTCTTCGCCACGATGAGCAGGCAGGCAGTGAAGTACCATTGCACCCTCATTTGCAACAGACATCAGTTTGTCGTTTATCTGATAATCCTTAAATTGCTTGCAACGCTCCTCAAATTCGGCTTCCTGACCCATAGATGCCCATACGTCAGTATAAAGAACATCAGCGCCCTTTGCTGCTTCAAAAACATCGCTTGTACAAGTGAACTTTCCGTTTTCCTTTGCCCACGCCATAACTTCCTTATCCGGCTGATAGTTGTCAGGGCATGCGATGGCTACCTCCATTCCCATTTTGATACCGCCTACGATAAGTGAGTTTGCCATATTGTTGCCATCTCCGATAAAGCAGAGCTTATTGCCTTCAATTACACCCTTATGTTCACGGATTGTCATAAGGTCTGCAAGCACCTGACATGGATGACAGAAATCTGTAAGACCATTTATAATCGGAATAGAACCGTATTTTGCCAAATCCTCAACTTCTTTTTGCTCGAAGGTTCTTATCATTATGCCATCGAGATAGCGGGAAAGCACACGGGCTGTATCCTCAATGGGTTCGCCTCTGCCAATCTGTAAGTCGCGGGGGCTGAGGAAAAGCGCCTGACCGCCAAGCTCGTACATACCTACCTCAAACGATACACGGGTTCTTGTTGATGATTTCTGGAAAATCATACCCAAGGATTTCCCTGCAAGGTGGGTGTGGGGGATGTTGTTCTTCTTCTCATATTTAAGTTTGTCGGCAAGATCTAACAATTCGGTTAATTCTTTTGTTGAAAAATCACCCAATTTTAAAAAATGTTTTGCCATAATAAACACTCCTTATCTTTGTATAAATTCGACACTAAGTTAATAACAATGTATATATATTAACTCTTTATGAATAAATATGCAAGCCTTTTTTAAAAAAAATTTATTTTTTATGAAAAATAAATAAAAGGATAGTTTTTTGAGTATAATTATATATAATTCGTAAAGGTTTCCTAAATCTAATTTAGTTGACTTTTTTTGTTAAATGTGATATCATAATTCGTAACGAAAGAAATTTCAAAATGTACTGAATACAGCGGTGCTTTGGCATAATTTTGCACAGAGAGTGCAGTCGGGGTATGCCAGAACATGGAATGTTTGCTTTCCAAACCGTGGAACTGAAAAGGAGATAATAATGGCAAAAAAATCAAAACTTAAGATTATTCCGCTTGGCGGACTTACCGAAATCGGCAAGAATATGACCGTGTTTGAATACGGCGGTGATATTATTGTCGTTGATTGCGGTATCGCTTTTCCTGATGACAGTATGTATGGTGTCGATTGTGTAATTCCCGATATGACCTATATTGTAAACAACAAAGACAAGGTAAAGGGTATATTTATAACTCATGGACACGAAGACCATATCGGTAGCATCTGTTATTTATTGCGTAACGTAAATGTTCCAGTCTATGGAACAAGACTTACGCTTGGCCTTGTTGAACAAAAGCTCAAGGAACACGGAATTTTAAGTGTTACAAAGCTTAATCGTATTTCTGCGGGCGAAAGTGTGCAGATAAGCAGAAATTTTAATGTTGAATTTATAAGGGTAAATCACTCAATAAGTGATGCTGTTGGTATGGCTATTAAGACGCCTGTGGGAACTGTTGTGCATACAGGCGACTTTAAAATCGACTGTACTCCGATTGACGGTGGTATGATCGACCTTGCACGCTTTGGCGAGCTTGGTAAAAAAGGCGTACTTGCTCTTATGAGCGACAGTACAAATGTTGAGCGTGCCGGATATACAATGAGTGAGCGCAGCGTGGGCGAAAAGTTTGAAGAGCTTTTTAAAGGTACCCGTTCAAGAATTTTTGTTGCGACATTTGCCTCAAACGTTGACAGAGTTCAGCAGATAATAAATGCGGCAGTCAGAAACAGACGAAAAGTTGCTGTTTCGGGACGAAGTATGGTAAACATTATTGATGTTGCATCGACGCTTGGATATCTTAAAATACCTGAGGGCGTTTTAATTCCCATTGAAGATGTAAAAAAATATCAGGATCATCAGCTTGTTATTATAACAACAGGCAGTCAGGGTGAGCCTATGTCAGCACTTACAAGAATGGCATTTTCCGACCACAAAAAAGTTGAGATTGGAAAGGGCGACCTTGTAATTATATCGGCATCACCAATTCCGGGTAATGAAAAAACAATTTCGAATGTAATCAACGAGCTCTATAGAAAAGGTGCAGAGGTTGTACATTCTGCACTTGCAGAGGTGCATGTATCGGGCCACGCTTGCCGTGAAGAACTAAAGATAATTATGGGACTTGTTAAACCGAAGTTTTTCATTCCTGTCCATGGAGAGAGCAGGCACCTCAGAAGACATGCAATGCTTGCTGAGGAAATGGGGATAAACAAAAAGAATATTTTTAAGCTTGAGAATGGCTCAGTGCTTGAACTTACATCTGACAGTGCGAAGATAAACGGAAGTGTTCAGGCAGGAGAAGTTCTTGTTGACGGTTACGGTGTAGGTGATGTAGGAAGCATTGTTCTCCGCGACAGAAAGCATCTTGCCGAGGACGGCATTATTATGGTTGTTATGGCAATCAATAAAAAAACACATCGTCTTGCAGCAGAACCTGAGGTTATCACACGTGGATTTGTGTACATGCGTGACAATGAGGGCCTGATTGAAGAACTGAGAAGAATAGCTACCATAAGTGTTGAAGATACTCTTATATCCAAAAACCGTGATTGGAATACAATTAAGACCAATGTTAAGAGCGCTCTCAGTAATGCAATTTACGATGGAACGCACAGAAAACCGATGATTTTACCGGTTATACTTGATGTATAATACGAGGAGATATTATGTTTAAACTATTAAATACAGACGGAAAAGCACGTCGAGGCACATTTGAAACAGTGCATGGCACAATACAGACGCCCGTTTTTATGAACGTAGGAACGTCTGCGGCAATCAAGGGGGCAGTGTCCTCCTTTGATTTGCGTGAAATCGGGTGTCAGGTAGAGCTTTCAAATACTTACCACCTGCACGTGCGTCCGGGCGATGATTTGATTTATGATATGGGTGGTCTTCACAAGTTTATGAACTGGGACAGACCTATTCTTACCGACAGTGGTGGTTTTCAGGTGTTTTCGCTTGCAAAGCTCCGCAAGATAGAGGAGGAGGGTGTACACTTCCAGTCGCATATTGATGGTAAACGCATCTTTATGGGTCCTGAAGAGAGTATGCAGATTCAGTCAAACCTTGCGTCTACTATAGCGATGGCATTTGACGAATGTGTAGAAAACCCCGCTCCTTATGATTATGTGAAAAAGTCAACTGAAAGAACTTACCGCTGGCTTGTAAGATGTAAAGACGAAATGGCAAGGCTTAACAGTCTTGAAAGAACAATCAACAAAAAGCAGATGCTCTTTGGTATAAATCAGGGCGGAACATACGACGACCTGAGAATTGAGCATATGAAACAAATCGCAACGCTCGACCTTGACGGATACGCAATCGGTGGACTGGCAGTAGGCGAGAGTGCTGAGGAAATGTATCATATTATAGAACAAGTTGAGCCATATATGCCCAAAGACAAGCCGAGATACTTGATGGGAGTTGGTACTCCGCAAAATATACTTGAGGCGGTTGACAGAGGCGTCGATTTCTTTGACTGTGTTATAACGAGCAGAAATGCGCGCCACGCTAACCTCTTTACAGATAAGGGAATTCTTAACCTCAACAACAAAAAGTTTGAGCGTGATGAAAGACCTCTTCAGGAAGGGTGTCAGTGTCCGACTTGTCAAAGATATTCTCGCAGCTACATAAGGCATCTTATAAAGGCGAAGGAAATGCTTGGTATGCGCCTTTGCGTTATACACAATCTTTATTTTTACAATAACCTTATGGCCGATATCAGAAAAGCTATCGAGGAAAACAGGTACAAAGAGTTTAAGACAGAAATGCTTGAGAAATTAAATAATAGGGTATAAAAAAATAAAGTGGTTTGAACGTAGTGTTCAAGCCACTTTTAGTGTGCATAAATAACATTTTAAAATTAATTTTAACTCTTTTTAGCGTCCGGAAATAACAAATTAAAGTTAATTTTAATTCTACTTTTGGAGTGTCAATTATTTAGAATTATTTGTGTCAAATTCGAGATTATCAAAAGCAAATTTTAAAGCTTTATTAATAAGCTCATTTCTGGAACGACCGCTTTTTGTCGCGATTTCTTCTATATAGTTGTTTAATTCTGTTTCGAGCCTTATCGTTAATGTAACAGAACGCTCGATTTTAGGAGTAATAACAAATTTTTTTGTGTTTTTTTCCATTATAATCACCTCGTATCTTATTATAGAATTTTTTAATGTCCGACATAAGAGCACAAAAAGTATTCAAAAAAGAACACAAAAAGTGTTGACAAATGTCGAAATGTGTGTTATTATGAATACAGTTCATAGCTCAAAACAGGAGAGATTTTACTAATGATTGAAAAGTTATATACAACTAAAGAAGTGGCAGAACTAATTGGTATATCAAAAAGGACTATTTTCAGGTATATACACACTGATAGCACACCTCAACTTAAAGCATTTAAGGTTGGTAAAACGTGGAGAATAAGAGAAAATGACCTAAAGGAATTTCTGGAATACTGTACAAATTTTAAATAACTCCTAATGGCCGTTAATTTACTGTAACGAAAACGGACTGAAAATAATAGTATACTAATCTTTATTAGGCAATTAGCCTTGGGTTTTAGTGTTTTCCCAATAAGGCTTTTGCATACAAATTTCTGCTGCATATACACTCCTTTATGAAGAATATGCAGCAGGAGTTGTTAAAAAATAGGTCAGTTAAAAATGTATATTTTAGCATGTTCTGCGTGAATGAACGGAGAACTGATTGAAAATTAAATTACAAACAAAAAAGTGTGGATATTTTATCCACGCTTTTTTGTTTGTATTATTTAGGCTGCTTGCCGATGTATGCAAGAATACCGCCGTCAACGTAGAGAATATGTCCGTTTACAGCATTTGATGCCTCAGATGCGAGGAATACTGCAGGACCAACAAGTTCTTCGGGGTCAAGCCATCTGCCTGCGGGTGTCTTTGCGCATATGAAGCTGTCAAAAGGATGCTTGCTTCCGTCGGCCTGAGGCTCACGGAGAGGAGCTGTCTGAGGAGTAGCGATGTAACCGGGTCCGATACCGTTACACTGAATGTTGAATTCACCATACTCTGAGCAGATGTTTCTTGTAAGCATCTTAAGACCGCCCTTTGCAGCTGCATAAGCAGATACAGTTTCACGACCAAGTTCTGACATCATAGAGCAGATGTTTATAATTTTGCCTGCGCCCTTCTTGAGCATTGAGGGGATAACAGCTTTAGAAACGATGAAAGGGGCGTTAAGGTCAACGTCGATAACCTGTCTGAATTCTGCAGCTGACATTTCGTGCATGGGAATTCTCTTGATGATACCTGCGTTGTTTACGAGAATGTCAATAACGCCAACTTCTGCTTCGATTTTAGCAACCATTGCGTTTACAGCATCTTCGTCTGTAACGTCGCAAACATAACCTTTTGCGTCGATACCTTCTGCTTTGTAAGCCTCAATACCCTTATTAACGAGATCCTGGTTGATATCGTTGAAAGCAATTTTTGCACCTGCATTTGCAAGTCCTTTTGCAATTGCAAAACCTATACCGTAGCTTGCACCTGTTACAAGTGCAACTTTTCCGTCAAGTCTGAACATAACTTTACCTCCAATTAAAGTAATTCTTTAGTTTGAATGTGGTCCATATCAGTGAATTCCTGATTTTCACCGCACATTGCCCAAATGAATGAGTAAGCTCTTGTACCTACACCGCTGTGGATTGACCAGCTGGGTGAAATAACAGCTTCTTCATTACGCATGATGATATGTCTTGTCTGATCCTTTTCTCCCATCATATGGAATACTGCATCGTTTTCGCCCATATCAAGATAGAAGTAAACTTCCATACGTCTGTCGTGAGTATGGCAGGGCATTGTGTTCCAGTTTGAACCTTCCTCAAGCTGAGTAAGACCCATAGAAAGCTGACAGCTTTCCATAACCTCAGGATGAATATACTGATTGATTACACGCTTGTTGCACTCTTCAAAGCTTCCGCAGGGAACCTTTTTAGCCTTTGTGATATCAATCTTAACGATGGGATATGACTTGTGAGCAGGGCAAGATGATATGTAGAATTTTGCGGGGTTTTCTGCATCTGTGCTCTTGAAAGAAATCTCTTTGTTTCCCATACCGATGTATATACCGTCGCGGGGATTCATTTCATATTCTGTGCCATCAATGGTGATAACACCCTTGCCGCCAACGTTGATACAACCCATTTCACGGCGCTGAAGGAAATAATCTGCCCGGAGTTCATCGCCGGCTTCAAGCTTAAGCTCGGTAAGAACAGGCATTACGCCACCAGTGATAATTCTGTCAATCTGGCTGTAAACCATTTTGATATTGTCCTTTGTGAAAAGGCCTGAAATGTGAAATTCTTCTCTGAGACGCTCAGTTGTGTAAGCCTTCACGTCTTTTGCGTTTGAACCGTGTCTAACTTCCATTCTAATAACCTCCTATGGTATTGTTAATTTTATTTTAACATATAAATTTTGCAATGTTATTGCAGAATTAAACCGTTTTGTTGCAAATTTCACCAACAGGAAATGGGTTATGGTATGGATTGTCAAAATCCACGTTGTGCATAATAAACAAAAATTTTAAACCACTTTCTACCAAAATATTTTAGAAAAAGAAAATTAATAGTTGTTTTTCTTTGATAAATGATGTATAATGTCGACATAGAAATTATGTTAAATGGGGTAAAGATGATGGAATTACTTAAAAAGCGTATCATTTCGGACGGAGTAATTATGGGGACAGATATTGTTAAGGTTGACGGCTTTTTAAACCATCGTGTTGACCCTTTTTTGTTAAAAGAAATTGCTCTCGAAATTAAAAGGCGTTATGAGGGAGAGAAGATAACAAAGATTCTCACAATCGAAGCGTCGGGCATTGCTATAGCGGCTCTTGTTGCTCTTGAACTCGGAGTTCCGTTTGTATTTGCAAAAAAATACAATGCAAAAAATCTTGATGCTACAGTTTTTCAGACCGATGTTTTCTCTTTCACAAAGCAAAAAACATTTTCGGTAAGGGTTTCTTCAAAATACATAGATAAAGACGATAAGGTACTTATCGTTGATGACTTTCTTGCAAAGGGCGGAGCACTTCAGGGCCTTATAGATATAACTGAAATGGCAGGTGCAACCGTGGCAGGATGTGCCATAGTTATAGAAAAAAGCTTTCAGGAAGGTGCCGATTTAATAAGAAATAAGGGATACAGAATTGAATCTCTTGCGAGGATTAAATCGATAAAAGATGGCGTTATAGAATTCGTAGAGTGAGTTTAATTGGCAAAAGCCATTTAAAATAAAATTATTTTTTGGAGGTAATCTCAATGAAAAAGTTTCTCGCATTGATGCTTGCACTCGTTATGGTGCTTGCATTTGCTGCTTGCGGTCAGAAAAATGACGCAGAGCAGGAAGCAGTGAGTGACGTTAAGGTAGGATTTATTTTCCTTCATGACGAAAACTCAACTTATGACAAAAACTTTATGGATGCAGCTACAGCTGCTAAAGAAGCACTCGGTCTTACAGACGAGCAGGTAATGTTTAAGGTAAACATTCCTGAGGGTAACGAATGTTATGAAGCTGCTGCTGAACTTGCTGACGCAGGTTGCGACCTTATCTTCGCTGACAGCTTTGGTCATGAAGACTTCATGATTCAGGCAGCTAAAGAATTCCCCGAAGTTACATTCTGCCATGCTACAGGTACAAAGGCTCACACAGAAAATCTTCCCAACTTCTACAATGCATTTGCTTCTATCTACGAAGGTCGTTACCTTGTAGGTGTTGCTGCAGGTCTTAAGCTCAATGAAATGATTGAAAAGGGCGAAATCACAGCTGAGCAGGCTAAGATGGGCTACGTTGGTGCTTATCCCTATGCAGAAGTTAAGTCTGGTCTTACATCTTACTTCCTTGGTGCAAGAAGTGTTTGCCCGAGCGTAACTATGGATGTTAAGTTCACAAACTCATGGTTTGATATAGCTCTTGAAAAGGAAGCTGCAAACGCTCTTATTGCTGACGGTTGCGTTCTTATCAGCCAGCATGCTGACTCAGAGGGTGCTCCCAAGGCTTGTGAAGAAGCTGGCGTTCCTAACGTAGCTTACAACCTCGACACACGTGAGTGGGGTCCCAACACAGCGCTTGTATCTTCAAAGATTAACTGGCAGCCCTACTTTGAACACATCATCACAGCTACTATGAACGGTACAGAAATCACTCAGGACTTCTGTGGCGGTCTCAAGGATGAGGTTGTTCAGATTCTTGGTCTTAACGACAAGGTTGCAGCTGCAGGTACTGCAGAAAAGCTTGAAGAAGTAAAGGCTAAGCTTATCTCAGGCGAAATCAAGGTATTTGATACAGCTACATTCACAGTTGGTGGTAAGACACTCACAGAGTACAAGGCTGACGTTGATTCTGACGCTGCATTTACTCCTGACACAGATGTTGTTTCTGACGGTTACTTCCACGAATCAGAGTATCGTAGTGCACCTTACTTCGACCTCGATATCGACGGAATTACAATTAAATAATTTAAATATTTAGGCGGGGCAAAAACGCCCCGCCTATATTTAATTTTATTCTAAAAGGGTATAATTTATTTGTACCTTTTTACGATAAAATTAAGTTACTAAAGGGGGAAAACCGATGGGTGCTACGCCTGCAATCGAACTTAGAGATATAACAAAAAGTTTTGGAAGTGTTGTTGCAAACAACAAGGTTTGCCTTACTGCCAATAAGGGTGAGATACTTTCGATACTTGGCGAAAACGGAAGCGGAAAAACAACGCTTATGAATATGATATCGGGAATATATTTTCCTGATGAGGGTCAGATTTTCATAAATGGTGAACACGTTGTAATTTCATCGCCTAAGGATGCGTTTAAGTATAGAATCGGAATGATACATCAGCACTTTAAGTTGGTTGATGTTTTTTCTGCTGCAGAAAATATAATTCTGGGACTCGAAGATGAAGAAAAGTATGATTTAAAGTCAGCCGTTAAAAAAGTTCGTGAAATCGGGGAGCGCTACGGATTTAATATAGATCCTGAAAAGAAAATCTACGAAATGTCGGTATCAGAAAAACAGACAGTTGAAATTATAAGAGTAATATACCGTGGTGCAGATATCCTGATTCTTGACGAACCGACTGCTGTGCTTACCCCTCAGGAAACGGAGAGACTTTTTGATATTCTCCGTAAAATGCGTGAGGACGGTAAAACTATCATTATCATAACTCACAAGCTCCACGAGGTGCTTTCTCTTTCAGACAGAGTTTCGGTGCTTCGTAAAGGTGAATATGTGGGAACGGTAAACACTGCCGAGACAAACGAAAACGAGCTTACGGAAATGATGGTAGGCAAGAAAGTATCTCTTAATATTGAGAGAACTGAGCCGAAAAATACGGAAAAAAGGCTTGAAGTAAGCCATATTAACTGCATCAACCGAGAGGGCATTACGGTGCTT
>JAZRPN010000047.1:0-13084 GCA_045649225.1 Clostridia bacterium
AGTCTAAAACGGCTACGAAATATATAAAAAATTAAAAAAGCAGGATGAAAATTATGAAAAACAAATACGAGGGCATTTTAATATTGACTAATATCGACAGAACGCAAGTGGAAAACAGCAATCTATCTGAAGAAACGGAAAATGCGGTAAAAGATTTTGTTCGTCAGGGCGGAAAATTCACTGTTGCAACAGGGCGTACACCGCAGTATATAAAAGACAACTACCAAAACCGAATAGAAATAAATGCACCGATTGCATCAATTAACGGGGCTGTTGTGGCAAGCTTTGAGCCGATGGAGCTTATTTACGGAGCGGTGCTTCCCAAGGGGTTTGAAAAAGTGGTGCACCGCATCTGGAGCCTTGCGGAAACAGAGCGTGTAATGGCATATACTTTTAAAGATACAATCCCGCTAAAGAATGGTTTTGAAAACACTCTCAGGGATGATGCATACAAACTTCTTGCAGTAACGCTGAACGAAAATGATGCCCTTTTTTTGCGTGATACACTCCGCACAGAATTTTCGGACGAATATAGCATTATGCGTTCGTGGAATACGGGTGTGGAGATAATCCGCAAGGATGCGGGCAAGGGGATGTGCCTTGAAAAAATCAAGGAAATTACAAAAAGCAAAATTACAATAGGTATCGGAGATTACGAAAATGATATAACCCTTATTAAAAGTGCCGATATCGGCATAGCAACCGAAAATGCAGTTGACGAGCTAAAAAAATACGCAGATTTCATTACCGTAAGCTCAGACAAGCATCCCGTTAAACACGTGATTGAAAATCTCGATGATATACTGAAAAAGCTTTCTTAAGAAAGCTTTTTTAATTACAAAAAACTTGAAAAAAAGTATGATATATGGTAAAATATATCTTATATTGGAAAAGTAGGGTGATTTGATGTACCTTAAGAGAATTGAACTGCAGGGATTTAAGTCCTTTGCAGATAAAACTGTAATCGAAGTTCATCAGGGAATTACTGCAATCGTTGGGCCTAACGGTAGCGGTAAGAGTAATATTTCTGACGCTATACGCTGGGTAATGGGCGAGCAGAGTGCTAAGACACTTCGTGGCGGTAAAATGGAGGATGTTATTTTCTCGGGCACACAAAAGCGCAAACCGCTTGGCTATGCCGAGGTTTCGCTTGTGCTTGATAACACTACGCATTTTCTTCCTTGCGATTATGACGAGGTTGAGATTTCGCGTAGGGTTTTTAGAAGCGGTGAAAGTGAATATCTTATAAACAGGACTCCCTGCAGACTTAAAGATATTAACGAACTGTTTATGGATACAGGTCTCGGAAGAGATGGATATTCAATTATCGGTCAGGGTAAAATTGCCGAAATTGTTTCGTCAAAGGGCGAGGAGCGCCGTCAGATATTCGAGGAGGCGGCAGGTATCTCGAAATACCGCTACAGAAAGAACGAGGCTGAACGCAAGCTTAATCACACTGAGGAAAATCTCGTACGTGTGCGTGATATTTTGACAGAGCTTACAGAGCGTGTTGAACCTCTTAAAAAGCAAAGCGAAAAGGCAATCCGTTACCTTGATTTGCGTGAAGAATTAAAGGGCATTGAGATAAGTGCTCTTCTTGAAATTACAGATACAAAAAGGGCTGAAGCTGAAAAAACGCACAGCCTTTATAAAAGTGCGTCCGAAGAATTTGAACAGGCTAAAAATACGCTTGATGAATACAATCGCCAAAGCGATGAGCTTTATCAGAAAATGAAAGAAACTGACGGCGAGATTGAAGTTCAGCGTGAAAGACTTTCATCTCTTGAAACGCAGGGCGCAACAATCGAAAATCAAAAAGCAATTCTCAAAAACAATATAGAGAACCATCAGGCAAATATTTTCAGGATTGAAAGCGAGCTTTCGGGATGGTCAAAGCGTGATGAAAATTTAAAGGCTAACCGCCTTGAAACTGAAAAAGAGAAAATCAGGCTGCAGACAAGGCTTGACGAGCTTACGCTTGAGCTTTCTTCGCTTGAAAAGAATGACGAGGAACTGGCGTCAAAACTTGCCGAGCGTATGGCGGCACTCGAGCAGGCTCGTGATGAGGTGCTTAAAATCCGTCAAAAGAAGGGCGAGGCTCAAAGCAGAATTGAAAGTATTGACCTTATAACCCAGAATATCGAAACAAGAAGATTTTCTATCGAGGTTGATATTGCATCTGCAAATGATGATATCGCAAGGCTTACGTCAAAATGCAGTGAACTTGAAACTAAAAGCGCAGAAGCAAAAAATGATGCCGAAAAAGCGGCAGACGATGTTTTTGCAGAAAATCAAAAATTCCACAGCTTTACAAATGAAAGTGCCGAGCTTAAATCAAAATATAACGAGGTTACTAAAACACTTGGCGAAAAGCAAGGTCGCCTTAGAATGCTCGAGGAAATGGAGCGTGGACTCGAGGGCTACGCAAGAGGTGTTCGTGAACTTCTGCGTGCAAAGGATGAGGGCCGCTACAGTGGCAGAATTATCGGCGTTTTAAGTAAGCTTATTTCCGTTGATAAAAAGTACATAACAGCTATCGAAACTGCGCTCGGAAATGCAATGCAAAATATTGTTGTTAAAACCGAGGAAGATGCAAAGAAAGCGATTGAATATCTTAAAGCAAACAATCTTGGCAGGGTAACATTTCTTCCCGTTTCGTCGCAGGAGGGCAAAAGGCTCGACAACGAAGAGCGTGTTATGGCAAATAACGGTGCGGTATCTGTTGCAAGCGATGTTGTAAAGTGCGACAGTGAGATTAAAGAAGTTATCGAAGCTCTCTTAGGCAGAACTGTTATTATGCAGGATATTGACAGTGCAATCGCTCTTGCAAGGGCAACGCATTATAAGTTCAAAATAGTTACGCTTTCAGGTGAGCTTTTGCAACCCGGCGGAAGTATGACGGGCGGTAGCGTAAATAAGGCTCAGGCTCTTCTCGGCAGAAAAGACGAAATTGAACTCCTTACAAAAGAGTGCGACAAGCTTGAAGCAGAAACTGAAAAGCTTGAAGATAAAATTGACGAATGCAGCGAAAATGCAGAAAAGAGCCGTAAAAACGAAGAAAGGCTTCGCTCAGTTCTTACCGAAAAAGAAAACAAGGCACTTAAGCTTACGGCGGAATACGATATGAAGCTTAGTCTCCTTGATATGGCAAAGCAAAGGCTTGAAAAGTTGCAAAACGAAAAAACTCTTATATCGGAGCAGCAAACAGATACCGATAATTCAAAAAAGATGCTTCGTGAAGTGCTTGAAGGGTCCGACGAGCTTATCAGAAAAGCCGAAGAAAATGTGCTTGCAAAACAAAATGCAGTGCGTGAAGCGGCAGAAAAACGCGAGGAACATTCCGGTGCTGTTATCAATAAAAAGATGGAAATTAACAGTGCGCAAAAGGATGTCGAGGTTTGCGAGGCGCGTATCGGAGATATTCTGTCGAGTCTTGAAAATTCACAAAGCGATTACAACGATGGCTTAAATCGCAAGCAGAGTGAATTTGACGCAATAGAAGCAATCAAAAAGCAGATAGAAGAAAATGATATGCTTTTAAAACAGTGCGAGGCTGCGCAAACATCTCTGCGTGAGGAAATTAAGGCTTATATCGCAGGCAAAACAGGAAGCGACAATGAGCTTGAAACCCTGCGTGAAAAAATCAAAGACATCAACGAGCGTATTCTTCTTATGCAGAGCGAGGTTGTAAGAATAGAAACCCGAAGAAATAAAATTGACGAAGACCTTGAAAATGCGGCAAACAGACTTTGGGATGATTACGAGCTTACTTACAACACTGCTCTTGAATTTAAAAAGGATATCGGCTCACTTGCCGATGCACAAAAGAAAATTCTTCAACTTAAGGCATCAATTCGTGCTTTGGGGAATATAAACATCGACTCTATCGAAGAATATAAAGAAGTTAAAACAAGGTATGAGTTCCTTACCAATCAGGTAAATGATATGGAAAAAGCAAAGCATGACCTTGAAAAGCTTATCAGCGAAATGATGGAGGTTATGCGTGTTCAGTTTGCTGAAAAGTTCGAGACAATCAACGAATTGTTTGCAAAAAGCTTTGTTGATTTGTTTGGCGGCGGCCAGGCTAAGGCAAAGCTTACAAACCCGCTTGATACACTTGAAAGCCCGATAGAAATCGAGGTTCAGCCACCGGGTAAAAAGCTTCAGAGTATTACGCTTCTTTCGGGTGGCGAGCATGCTCTCACGGCGATTGCACTGCTTTTTGCACTGCTTCAGGTTTCGCCTGCACCGTTCCTTGTGTTAGACGAAATAGAGGCCGCACTCGATGACGAAAACGTTTACCGCTTTGCAGATTATATCCGTAACTATGGTACAAATACGCAGTTTGTCGTTATCACTCACAGACGTGGTACAATGGAAGCGGCAGATATTCTCTACGGTGTAACAATGCAGGAAAAGGGCGTAAGCCGACTTCTTTCAATGAAGCTTGATGACATAGCCATAGAAGAATAATGATTCAATGGCCAACTTTAGAGGAGTAAATTCTATGGAAAAAAAAGGACTGTTTTCAAGACTAAAGGAAGGTCTTGGAAACACAAGAAAATCTTTTACAGAAAAAATAGATGTAGTGTTTTCCGCATTTAAAAAAATCGATGATGACCTTTATGACGAGCTTGAAGAGGCTCTCATTATGGCAGATATCGGCGGTCAGACGTCGTTTGAAATTGTGGAAAAACTGCGTGAAAACGTAAAACAAAAGCGTATTACCGAGGGAAGTGCCGCAAAGGAAGAACTTAAAAGCATTATTGCAGAGATACTTTCTTCTCAGGATACGCAGCTCAGGCTTGACACCAAACCAAGCGTTATCCTGGTAATCGGAGTTAACGGTGTTGGTAAAACAACTACAATCGGAAAGCTTGCAAGCAGACTCAAAGCGGACGGCAAAAAGGTTGTGCTTGCGGCGGCAGATACTTTCCGTGCGGCTGCGGCAGACCAGCTTGAAATCTGGGCAAACCGTAACGATGTTGATATTATAAGGCTTAACGAGGGTGCTGACCCTGCTGCCGTTATATACGATGCGTGTAATGCGACAAAGGCACGAAATGCCGATGTGTGTATTTGCGATACGGCAGGCAGACTTCATAACAAAAAAAATCTTATGGAAGAGCTTCGTAAAATTTACAGAGTAATTGAGCGTGAACTTCCCGATGCAAAAAAGGAAACACTTCTTGTGCTTGATGCAACAACAGGGCAAAATGCCGTAAATCAGGCGGAGGAGTTTGATAAGGTTGCACCGATAGACGGAATTGTTCTTACAAAGCTTGACGGAACTGCTAAAGGCGGAATTGTTGTAAACATCTGTCAAAAGCTTAATATCCCCGTAAAATTCGTTGGTGTGGGCGAGGGAATTGATGACCTTCAGGCTTTTGACGCAAGAAATTTTGCGTCCGCGCTTTTTGGCGATAACTGATTAAAATTCATAAAAATTGGCAGAATATATTTTCTCCTGTGTAGAAAACTATTATCGTAAGCTTCGGCTTATATAAAAATTAAAAGGAGAAAATAAAATGAGCAGAAATTCAAGAAACTTAGTACCTGAAGCAAGAGAAGCACTTAACCGTTTCAAAATGGAAGCGGCTAAAGAAGTTGGCGTAAACCTTAACAATGGCTACAATGGCGACAAGACAAGCCGTGAGAACGGTAGCGTTGGCGGCCAGATGGTTAAGAAAATGATCAAGGCATACGAAGAATCTATGAAGTAATTGCCTTTAAAGGCATAAAAAAGTTCTCTGTGGTAAACCACAGAGAACTTTTTTTATTTTTATAAATCGTCGCTGCTTGTAACGGCAGGTGCGTCTTTCAGTTTCTGTATAAGCTCTTCGTCCTTTTCTACAAACATCGGATGTGAACTCTTATCGGTACTGCGTGCTGCACGAAACATCTGCCCGTCGGGAACGGCGTATCTGCCAAGTGCCACCAAATCGTCAGAATATTCTATAAGCTTTTTCTTGCCGGCACTGTTAAGACTTTCGAAATTATTTAAAAGGTGTTTTGTGCTGTCAGAAACAACAAGCGACAGATGGGATGGGGAAGAGCTTTCGTTCTCAATTGGAGCATCGTAGCCCATAAGCCATTGTAAAGACACATCCAAGGCCTGCGCAAGCACAAAAAGTTTGTGCTGACCCGGCATAACCTTGCCGGATAAATACTGGCTGATATCATTCCTGCCAAGCTTTATTCCCGATTTTTCGCAAAATGGCTTTGCAAGGTTTACGATATCAATTTGCTTTAAACCTCTCTCTTGCATTAGCTCTTTAAGTCTTTCTTTAGTTGTAGTCCTTTTCATTTACAACACCACCTATATCTTATTTGGTATTGTAACATATTTTGAACAAAAAGTCAATAGAAAAGAAAAAATATTCAAAAACTTGAACAAAATGTATTGACATGTCGAATTTTGTATGCTAATATTAGATTGTTCAAAAGATTGAACAAAGGCTGAACGTCGGGGAGATTTTATTATGAAATTGCGCTATAAATTAAAGAAAAACAGGCTTTTTAACGAAGATATCGGCAAGTACACATCCTACGGTATTTATCTTAAGGGAGAAGATGTTTGCTATAAAGACATCAGTCCGAACAAGAAAGAGGCAAAAGCTATTGTCAGGATACTAAACAGTAAGCAGGTTTCAAAGCATCATTTGCCCGAGATAATCGATATGCTTTTGCAGTAGTTTAATGTCGTACTGACTATATTTAAAGGAGAGATTTTGATGAATGATATTGATCTGATTAAATGTAAATTTAACGACTATAAATGCACGGATTCGTATGTGTTTTCAGCTATTGAAAATATTGAGTTACAGTTAAAATTATTGGAAAAACTTCAGGAAACGCTGTATAGTGCTGAGCTTTATCTGGTATATATGCACACATCACCCGACGGAAAAATATATATAGGAATAACTAAAAACCTGCCAAATGCACGGTGGAATGAGGGCGCAGGATACGAAACTCAAAAAAAGTTTTACAAGGCTATTCAGACTTTTGGATGGATAAATTTCAAGCATGAAATAATAGCTGCAGGATTATCGGAAAATGAGGCAAAGGAGCTTGAGAGCAAGCTGATACTTAAATACAGGTCGAATGAGGAAAAATACGGGTATAACACTCAGGTTAATCGCAGTGCCCTGGAAAAACCTCAGGAAAAGGGTGAAAAATACAGAGGCAGGGCAAATTTCAATAATACGGATATTGCAAATAAGCTGGTAGAGAGCTTTTCAATAAAAACTATTGACGGCGTGATTTATTACCTGAAAGATAAAAAATATATTACTGAAAAAGAATATCCCGTCATAAAAAAGGAACTGCTTTTAACATATAAAATAGAGTCGAGAAGACAAAAAGAGATAATTGAGCAAATTAAGATACTTAGCCACGCAAAAAGAGAAGATGTTTTTCCTGCCGATGATATGCAAGCGGATGTTTCAGAGATTATTTGGACTTCTGATATATCATCTTTTTTTTACAATTTGGTATTTGAAGAAAAAAGCGGATACTTTATATCGGACAATGAATTGTACGACACGTATATGGCGTGGGGAAGACAACTTGATGTAGATATTGTTCCCAGAAGCGAGTTTGTCAGAAAATCTGCTTTGTGGATGAGTATATACAGACCGGATATTGAACGGATTGTTACCTCGTCAAGAATCGGATGGGAGATGCGCCCCGTGATTTTGGAAGAAAATAGCGGAAATGTTGTAACAGTCAAAGGAATTAAGGTTATTTCACAGTGGCTTGAAGACTCTCAGGAAACGGTTGTTTGCGTGCCGATGATTTGCGAAAGGGCACTCGGTTTAAAGATTAAAGGGTCAAGAAAGCTTGGTAACGAAATATGCTTTGCAATGCGAAATGTAATCCCCGGATGGAAAGATATGGGCGTTGTAAGAACAAGAGAATACGGAAATCAGCTGTGTTTTGTGAGGAAATAGAGCGTTTTGTTATAAAATGGGTTGTCTTTTTTAGTTCTCTGTGATAGAATATGTCGGTACGTGAAAGAAAATGGGGGATTATATATGAAAACTTTCAGTCCGAAGCTCTTTTCAGAACTTAAAAGTTACAATCCAAAAACGCTCGTATCCGATATTGTTGCGGGTATAATTGTGGCAATTATTGCACTGCCTCTTTCGATAGCGCTTGCAATTGCATCGGGAGTTGCTCCTGAAAAGGGTCTTTATACCGCAATTGTTGCAGGTTTTGTTATTGCTCTTTTAGGCGGAAGTAAGGTAAATATCTCAGGACCTACTGCTGCTTTTGCTACAATCGTTGCAGGTATTGTTGCAACATTTGGCACTGAGGGGCTTGTTATTGCAACAATTATGGCAGGTATAATTCTTATTTTGATGGGTGTTCTTAAGCTTGGAGCTCTTATAAAGTACATACCCTATACAATTACAACGGGATTTACCTCAGGCATTGCAGTTACAATTCTAATAGGTCAGATAAAGGACTTTATGGGACTTACTTTCCCCAAGGGTGCCCATGCGGTTGAAACGACCGAAAAGCTTTCCTGTGTTATAAAGTCAATTTCTACAATAAATATTCAGGCAGTTTTGGTCGGCTTAGTAGCACTTTTAATTCTCGTTTTCTGGCCAAAGGTGTCTAAAAAAATTCCGGGTTCATTGATTGCGGTTGTTGTTGGAACTTTGATAGTAAGCTTATTTAAAATGGATGTAAACACAATTGGTGATTTGTATACAATATCAAGGTCGCTTCCTGCATTTTCTGTTCCGCAGGTTGATTTTGCAATGATTAAACAGCTTATGCCCAGTGCATTTACAATAGCAATTCTGGCGGCTATTGAATCACTTCTTTCCTGCGTTGTGTCAGACTCAATGATAGGCGATAAGCATAATTCTAACACAGAGCTGATTGCTCAGGGTGCGGGAAACATATTCTCAGGGCTTTTTGGCGGTATTCCTGCAACGGGAGCCATCGCAAGAACGGCGGCAAATGTTAAAAACGGTGGCAAAACTCCCGTATCGGGTATTGTCCACGCGATTGTACTTCTTCTTGTTTTGGTTATTCTGATGCCTTATGCGGCGTGGATTCCAATGCCCGTTATTGCGGCAGTTTTGTTTATGGTAGCTTATAATATGAGCGAGTGGCGCCAGTTTGTGAAGATATGTAAAACGGCTCCTAAAAGCGATATTATAGTGCTTGTTCTGACTTTTGTTCTGACCGTTGTGTTCGATTTGGTTGTAGCCATTGAAATCGGTCTTTTGGTTGCGGTTATTCTCTTTATGAAGAGAATGACGGAGGTTACACGCGTAAGACCCTGGACAAAAGCGGACGAGGCAGAAGAAAACAGCAAGGAAAGACTAAAAGAAGTCCCCGCAAAAACTCAGGTCTTTGAAATAGACGGACCGATGTTTTTTGCGACAAGCGACGTCGTTGCATCAATTCCCGTAAAGAGAGGCTCAAAGGTAATAATTCTCAGAATGAGAAATGTTCCGGCACTTGATGTGTCTGCACTTCAGACGCTTTCCAAGGTTTTTGAGTTCTGCAAGGAAAATAAAATCTCGGTTGTATTCTCGCACGTTAACGAGCAACCGCTTTCAGTGATGAAAAAATCAGGTTTTTATGATATGATAGGCGAAGAAAACTTTGCCACAAATATTGACGAAGCACTTGAAATGGCAAGAGAATTATCCGAAAAAGAGGCACAATGACCTGTGTGAGCGGAGTAAGTATCGAGTTGGAGCATAAGTAGAAATTACAGAGGTAAATATGAAAGAACTTAAAATAACAGATGTAAGAGTAAATCCGGGTGATGCGGCATTTCTCATCGATGACGGGGAAACGGCAATACTTTATGATACAGGTTTTGCTTTCACAGGATTTGACGTTGCTGAAAAAATAAAAAATATACTGGGCGAAAGACCGCTTGATTACATATTTTTGACGCATTCGCACTATGACCATGCGTTAGGCTCGGTATATGCACTTCGCTATTGGCATGATGCAAAAGTTGTGGCAGGGGAATATGCTGCAAAAATCTTTGCTAAGCCAACAGCCAGGGCTTTGATGCGTGAGCTTGACGGAAAGTTCGCACAAAAATGCGGTGTTATGGAGTATGAGGACCTTATTGATGGGCTTAAAGTGGATATAGCTGTATCTGATGGCGATGTTATAAAAGCGGGGGATATGGAATTTGTCGTACTTAATCTTCCCGGACACACAAAATGCTCGGTAGGTTATTATTGTCCTCAGCGAAAGCTTTTATTGTCGTGCGAAACTATAGGGGTATACAATGGCAGTGATGACGTTGTACCATCCTACCTTGTTGGATATGAAATGGCGATAACATCAATTGAAAAGGTGCAAAAGCTTGATATAGAGAGTATTGTTGTTCCGCACTATGGCCTAATTGAGGGTGAAAAGACGAAGTTTTATCTGAAGAAAGCAAAGGAAACTGCAGTTGAAACAGCTGAAGAGATAGCAGCAATGCTCAAGGACGGCAAAAGTAAAGAAGAGGCATGTGAATTTTTTAAAAATAAATTCTATCACGGCTACATTAAAGAAATATATCCCATTGATGCAATGACGCTCAATACGGGAATTACCATTGATTTGCTTGCACGCGAATTTGATTGTCTGTAAAAACCAACGGTAAAATCTCCCGATTTCCTGAATTGACACCGGAGCGGAGATGATACATCTCAGACTTTGAGTAATAAAAAAACGAAGTGATGACACAGTCATCGCTTCGTTTTTTTGTGGAGAAGAAGAATTCGAAACCACTTGATTTTACGGCAAAAATTTATTCGAAATTGTTACGGATAAACAAAATAAACATATATTACATGGAAAAACAAAAAATATTTGTCAATACGATAAAAATTGCAGATAAGCATTGATTTTTGACATTATTTATGGTACAATCAAAATTACAATCGGGGGTAGTTTGGGTGTTTGTAAAATCAGCCTCCATATATGAAAGGATTGGATATAAAATGAAAGTAACAGTTTGTATTGGTAGTTCGTGTCATATAAAGGGTTCACGCCAGGTTGTTGAGTCGCTTCAAAGTCTTATAAACAATAACAATCTTGGGGACAAGGTAGAGCTTGGAGGCACTTTTTGTTTAGGAAAATGTCAGCAGGGAGTGTGTGTAATGGTTGACGAAGAATTTCATTCTGTTACTCCTGCAAATGTTGATGAGTTTTTCAAAAATGAAATAGCAACAAAGGTGTGAAAATATGTTAGTCCAGATATGTGTAGGCAGTTCATGCCATATAAAAGGTTCTCCGGAAATAGTTGAACTGCTCACCAAAGCAGTTGAAGAAAACGGTCTGCAAGATGATGTTACTCTTGCCGGAAGTTTTTGTATAGGGGAATGTAACCGCCTCGGAGTTACGGTTCAGGTGGATGATGTAGTACATACGGGAATTAACCGTGATAATTTCAAAGAGTTCTTTGAAGATAAAATATTATCAGTAATCAAAAATGAAAGGATGTGACGAATATGCCGAATTGTTTAACCTTAAAAAAATCAAACTGCAAGAACTGTTACAAGTGTATTCGTCATTGTCCAGTTAAGTCGATAAGGTTTTCAGGAAACCAGGCGCACATTATCGGTAATGAATGTATTTTGTGCGGACAGTGTTTTGTTGTGTGCCCTCAGAACGCAAAGCAGATTGTTGATGAAACTGAAAAAGTAAAGGTATTATTACAAGGCGGTGAGCCGGTTGTTGTAAGTCTTGCTCCGTCTTTTGTTGCGAACTATGAAGGCGTTGGAATTGAGTCTATGAGAGAGGCTCTCAAAAAACTCGGATTCTATGATGTTGAAGAAACTGCGATTGGTGCAACAATCGTTAAAAATGAATATGAAAGAATGCTCCGCGAGGATGACAGAGATGTTATCATTTCATCCTGCTGCCATTCTGTAAACTTGCTTATTCAAAAGTATTTCCCGGCAGCGCTTGAATACTTAGCAGATGTTATATCTCCTATGCAGGCTCACTGTCAGGACATAAAGAAAAGATATCCCGATGCTAAAACCGTATTTATTGGTCCGTGTGTGGCTAAAAAAGACGAGGCAGAACATTATGAAGGCATTGTTGACGCAGTTTTGACCTTTGAGGAACTTTCAAACTGGCTTAAAGAAGAGAATATTGAGCTCAGGCAGGAAATGGATTTCAACGAGGAAAGTCGTGCAAGGTTCTTCCCGACAACAGGAGGAATTTTGAAAACAATGTCTCTCGATGCTCCCGGATACAATTATATAGCTATTGATGGGGTACAGAATTGTATTGATGCACTTCGTGATATAGAGAACGGAAAAATACACAAATGCTTTATTGAAATGTCTGCGTGTGCAGGTAGCTGTATTGGTGGTCCTGTTATGGAAAAATACCACAGAACAGCGCCTGTTAAAGATTATATAACAATTGCTAATTACGCAGGAAAAGATGATTTTGCAGTTTCCGAGCCAAAATCGGTTGAACTTAAAAAACAGTTTGAATATATTGAACACAAACTTCCGATGCCAAGTGAAACGGAGATATTTGCTGTTTTGAGAGAAATGGGTAAATTTAAGCCGTCTGACGAGCTTAACTGTGGCTCCTGCGGATACAATACATGTCGCGAGAAAGCTATTGCTATTTGTCAGGGTAAGGCAGAAATTTCCATGTGCCTGCCGTTCTTGAAAGATAAGGCAGAAAGTTTCTCTGATGCTATTGTTAAAAATACACCAAACGGTCTTATTGTTCTCAATGAGAAACTGGAGGTACAGCAAATAAATGAATCTGCGCGTAATATGATGAATATCCGTTCAAGCTCTGACGTTTTGGGCGAAAGTATAATAAGGGTGCTTGACCCGAAGCTTTTTGCAGAAGTACTGAGAACGGGAAAGAACATACGCGGAGAAAGAGTGTATCTTGCAGAATACAGACGTTACGTTGAGCAGTCTGTAGTTTATGATAAAGAGTCGCGTCTGCTGGTTGGAATTATGCGAGATGTTACTGACGAAGAAACTGAGCGCGAAAAGAAAGAAAAAATTAGCCGACAGACTATAGAGGTTGCAGACAAGGTTGTAGATAAGCAGATGAGAATTGTTCA
>JAZRPN010000048.1:0-15094 GCA_045649225.1 Clostridia bacterium
CTTACAAGCGTTGAAATCGGCAGTGGCGTAACATATATCGGCAGTAATGCTTTTGGCGGCTGCACTTCGCTTGGTAATGTCTATTTTAAAGGTTCGCTTGATAATATTGAGCCTGATGCTTTCCTCGGTACCCCGTGGATTACAAATTCGACTGAGGAATTTGTAATTCTTGGCGGAACAACGCTTCTTAAATATAATGGCACTCAGGCAGTTGTCAGAATTCCCGAAAACGTAAAAAGCATCGGTCCCGAAGCTTTTTCTCACAATATGTATGTAAGGGAAATTATTCTTCCGCAAAATTTGGAAAGAATAGGCGAAAACGCCTTTGTTGCGTGTAGTTCTCTTGAGAGCTTAAACATTCCCAAAACCGTGCTTTATATCGGTACAGGCGCGTTTGACGGAACAAAATGGCTGGATAATCAGGAGTCGCCGTTTGTGTGTGTTAACGGAATACTCATCGCATACACAGGGCTCGACAGGCATATAACGCTTCCCGAGGGCATTACTGGTATAGGCGGCGGAGCTTTTATGTCAAACTCGCATATAATATCAGTGAAAATTCCCGATAGCATTATTTATATCGATACTTTGGCTTTTGCAAGCTGCGAAAATCTTATAAGCGTTAACATTCCCGATTCTGTTGAATGGATTGACGAGTTTTCATTTTCTTCGTGTCCTCGCCTCACTCTTTTCGGCAGGGAAAATGCCTATTCTCACAGATATGCACAGAATATGGGTATAAATTTCAGCACTGAGGTTTATGTTACATGTAACGGAGAGGAAATTGAGTTTAACTCTGCGCCACCCGTTATATACTATGAGAGAACGTTCATTCCCATCCGCCCCGTGATGGAAAGCCTTGGATGGAGCGTTTTGTGGAATGGCGAGGACGGCAGTGTAACATGCACTTTTGAAAATAAAACACTTGTTGTTCTTCCCGATGGTACAATATCGGTTAACGGCGAAAAGCTTCCCGAGCTTGCTCCGCCGATATACGTTAACGGCTGCAGCCTTGTTTCATCAAGGGTAATTGCATCTGCAATCGGTGCAGAGGTATTCTGGGATGCACAGTCGCGCACCGCTGATTTTCGCTTTTAAAATTTCTTTGGAGGCAAATTATGAGAAAACTGCTTAAAGCACTGTTTAGTCAGCTTGTAATTGTAAGTGCTCTTCTTATATTGCAGGTCGCAGTTTTATTTTGGTTTATATTCAGCCTGAGCGATTATGTCGTTTACATTGACCTCGCGCTTAAACTGGTAAGCCTGATTGTTGTGATTTTTATAACAAATCATCATACAAACCCGATGTATAAGCTTGCCTGGGTTATTCCCATACTTCTTTTTCCCATTATCGGCGGGCTTTTCTATTTGTTTATCACGTGTCAGATGCATACTAAGTTTTTCTTTGCGCGGATAAAAAGTATATCTGACGAACTCACAAGTAAATATCCGCAGAGTAAAGCGGTTTTATCCAAAATTTCCCAAACACACCCCGAGCGTGAAAGCACCGTTCGTTATATCAACAAAACAAGCGGTTTTTGCGCCTATGAATGTTTTGACTCAACCTATTTTGCTACGGGCGAGGAAAAGCTCGCATCGCTTCTGACTGAGCTTGAAAAGGCGGAAAAATATATCTTTCTTGAATACTTTATCTTAAATGACGGCGTTATGTGGCAAAGCATTTTTGATATTCTCAAACGCAAGGCAACCGAGGGAGTAGATGTCAGAATTCTCTACGACGGAATGGGTAGTATGACGCTTCTTCCACGTCCTTTCGCGAAAGAGATGCGAAAGCATAATATCAAGTGCCACGTTTTCAGCCCGTTTGTTCCTTTTCTTTCGGCAACGCAAAACAACCGCGACCACCGCAAAATACTGGTGATTGACGGCAAGACCGCTTATACAGGCGGCGTAAACATTTCGGATGAATATATTAACGCCACTTACAGATTCGGTCACTGGAAGGATATGAGCGTTTGTATAAAAGGCCCCGCAGCATTCAGCTTTACACTTATGTTTTTAGAGATGTGGTCTGTTACAACACGCAAAAAGGAAGACCCCAAGCAGTATGAACCCGTGTTTGATAACGAGCTTTCTGATCCAAAGGGCTATGTAATGTCCTACGCTGATGTACCGCAGGACCGCTATCAGATTGGCAAATACATCTACCTTGATATTATAAATAAAGCAAAAAAATATGTTCATATAACCACTCCGTATCTTATCCTTGATCACGAAATGGTGGTAGCCCTTACAAATGCTGCACTCAGCGGCGTAGATGTGCGCATTATCTGTCCGTCTGTCGCGGACCACTGGTATGCACGCTCAGTAGCCTACAGCTATTATAAAGAGCTTATGGAGTACGGCGTGAAGATCTATGAATATTCACCCGGTTTTATTCACGGCAAAACATTTTGCAGCGATGACAGTGTCGCTGTTGTTGGCAGTATAAATCTTGATTACAGAAGTCTGTATCTTCATTTTGAGTGTGCATCATGGTTTCTTGACTGCCCGACTGTACTTTCAGTTTCTGATGATTTTAACCGCACTCTTAAAAAGTGCAGGCAAATCACTCTTGAAGACTGCAAAAAACTAAGTCTGCTTAAGAAAATTACAAGTGCAATTCTTAGAATGTTTGCACCGCTTATGTAATTTAACCCCCGTAATTCTTAAAAGGAGCACCTTTATGATTACCATTCCAAATCTACTCACATTATTACGAATATTCGGGTCGCTTTTTATGTTTGTTATGCCCGCATTCTCGTTCGAGTTTCTTGTCATATACACGCTTTGCGGTTTGACAGATGCCCTCGATGGGCACATTGCACGAAGGACCAAAACAACAAGCGAGCTTGGCGCCCGTCTTGACAGTATTGCCGACTTGGTTTTTTACTTTATGATGGTTATTAAGCTGTTTACCGAGATTGTAGCTAATTTGCCAAAATACATTGTTATTGCAGCTTTTTCAATTTTTGGTGTGCGGCTTGTTACATATATCACTGCGGCAATAAAATACCACCGTTTTGCATCAATGCATACATACTTAAACAAGGCTACAGGCATTTTGGTATTTTTTATCCCCTATCTTGTACATACGCCTATTTTCTCGTACTTCTGCCTGTCAGTTTGCATAGTTGCACTTATCGCAGCGCTGGAGGAACTTTATATTCACCTGACGCACAAGGAATACAGCAGGGATATAAAGTCGGTTTTTATCGGGAGGATTTAATCTATGGACGTATTTTTTCTGACACTCAATCAAATGGCTATGATGTTCACGCTTATTTTGGTGGGGTACATATTGAGGAAGAAACAGATTCTTCCCGACAGCTCTGTTACAACACTTTCAAGGCTTGAAACTTTCTTTTTAACGCCTTCGCTTTCTCTTTCTAATATGATGAAGAACGCAACCGTTGAAACTCTTTCTCAGAATTTCAAACTCGTTGTATACGGAGTTTTGTTTATATTGTCGGCATTGGCTCTGTCCTACCCGCTTTCAAGGTTGTTTGTAAGAAAGAGTACAGACGCGGCTCAAGAATATCAGCGCAACATTTTTAAATACGCCCTGACGTTTGGAAACTTTGGCTATGTGGGCAACTTCGTAGTATTGGGTATTCTTGGCAGCGAGGGTCTTTTCAAATTTATGTTGTTTACGTTTGGACTTTCCATTGTATCTAGCAGCTGGGGAGTATATGTTCTTACCCCCAAAATTTCGAAAAGGTCATCAATTAAATCACTTTTTAGAGGTCTTTTAACTCCTCCGGTAATTGGATTGTTGCTAGGTATTTTAATTGGTCTTTTAAATCTTTCCCGTTTTGTTCCCGAGTTTTTGCAGACCGCACTTACAAATGCCGGAGGCTGCATGGGTCCTGTCGGGATGATACTTGCAGGTCTTGTTATCGGTGGATATAGCATAAAGGAGCTTGTAACAAATAAAAAGGTTTACCTTGTAACTTTTATGAGGCTTGTTGTTATTCCCGCAGTTATGATGCTTGTACTTAACGTGTTGGGTGCCTCCAAAGAGGTTATGATGCTTGTACTTATGGCTTTTGCCGTTCCGCTGGGGCTTAACACAATTATTTTCCCGGCAGCATACGGCGGCGATACCAAACCCGGTGCCTCAATGGCAATGATATCGCACACACTTTCGGTAATCACAATCCCGATTATGTATCTGTTGTTTATAGTGTTAT
Source organism: Clostridia bacterium (assembly GCA_045649225.1). Lineage (GTDB taxonomy): Bacteria > Bacillota > Clostridia > UMGS1883 > UMGS1883 > UMGS1883. Next base: position 4,193 of record JAZRPN010000048.1, read on the forward strand.
TGTAAGAAAATGAATATAATAAAAAAGACTTGTCGGTTGACAAGTCTTTTTTTTGGATGCAATCTCACTTTATGTTCTGATTTTTTAACATTTTAGACCTAAGGATTGAATACGGCAATACTACCAGCTTCAATAAAAGGACTATAATTCTTCCAAGAACTATAAACGGTATTATTAAATATCTTAACTTGTATCTGTAAAAAGACCATCGTTCTACAATAACAATGCGTTTTAATTCTTCACATTCCTCGCAAAAATCTAATCCCTTGGACATAATAAATTTACTTTTACTATAGTTTGTTCCATTTATCTTGTTCCAGCAATCCAAACAAAACTCTGCCATGTAATCACCTCCGTATATATTATAGGTCAATTTCACCATAATTTCAATAGGGAAATTTGCCATAATATAATTGGTGATGTTTATGAACAGGTTAAAAGAACTCAGGAAAGAAAAAGGATACACACAAATAAAAATGCAAATGCTTACAGGGATAGATCAAAGTGATTACTCAAAGCTTGAAAACGGCAAGAGATATTATACCTTTGAACAATGTCGCAAGCTTGCAATTGCACTTGATACAAGTATGGACTATCTCGCAGGCTTAACAGATGAGAAAAAGCCATATTTAAGGAAATGAATATAATAAAAAGACTTGTCGGTTGACAAGTCTTTTTTTGGTCTGAGTGGGGAGACGCATATTGCTTTGCAATCTGCACTGCTTGACGACCCAAAGCTTCGCTTTCGGTACCCGTCTTCGCACCACTCGCCTAAAAACGATTATCAATCGTTTTCTTCACGTCTCGTGCTCACTTTGAGTTCAAGTCTCCCTAAATAGAAAAAACATCGCATCCAAAAGGACACGATGTTTTTTTGGTCTGAGTGGGGAGACTTGAACTCCCGGCCTCTTGAACCCCATTCAAGCACGCTACCAAACTGCGCTACACCCAGATACATTACCTTATGTATTATAATCAAATGCAAGGTAAATGTCAAGTAAAAGTTTTTATTTATTGTAAAAAAAATGAGGAGATGTCTATTCACATCTCCTCGCTTCATTTAACTTGCCGCCTGAGTGTCCGGATTCTCCGAGGTATTTTCTATAAAATGAGTGCTTGAATCAAACGTTATCGGGTTTGAATAGCTAAGCACCTCGCGCTTGCTCGATGCCTGACCAACCGTAATAACATCCCCATCCTTAACCGTTACACCCGACGTCATCAGGCTGAAGCGGCTCAGCATAACAGTTGACGAGCACTTAACTCCGTTTATGAAGATTTTACTCTTGTCCGTAAAGCCTGCGCCCTGGACATACAGCGAATCACCCATGAACTTTATGTTCTCAATTCCAATGAGGTTTGTACCCATCTGCATCTGTGTTTTTTCGTACGGTTTTACTCCGCCGAACACATAGTTCTTACCATAGAGCATATCGTAAGCAAGGTACTCTATATTGCGCTGATACTGCTCATCGCTCATATCAGCACCGTAGTTAAGCTTTTGCTGATGGAGCTTGTTTAAATATCCGTTGTTATAGCCGAGCATATTCATTATCTGGCTTGAAAGCTCATAGGAATAAAGCGTTTTCCCCTCTTCTTTTTCAAGCCCGAAGTTGTTCCACGTAACATATTCGGTGCCATAGAGGTCTCCCGTTGAAAGATTCTCGCTTTCAAGACCAAGGCTTGCCTGATGATCACCGTAGGCTACGATAAGCGTGGGCTTCCCCCTGTTTTCCACTGCAGAAATCAAGCTTCCGAGGAACATATCCTCTTCCCATATCTGATTTATATAATACTGAAGTGCACAAAGCTCTTCTTCGCTATATTTGTCGCTCTCAATTTTTATAACATTGTCTGCCCCTGCAATCGGCTCAGAGGGATACGCACCGTGCCCCTGTACAGAAACTGTCCATACAAAATGGGGAGTATCTTCTGTGATGCCCTTTTCCTCGTTAACGTAGCTGAGTGCATCCATAATTTCGCCTGTAAGAGCCTTGTCCTTGCACCATCCATACGGCGTTGTCTCAAAGCCGTACATATATTCTTTAGACTGGAAGGAGTCAAACCCCATATTTGGATAAACCTTATCACGGTCATAGAAGTTACCCGTGTGGTTGTGGATTGCATGTGCGCTGTATCCAAGCTCTTTAAGGTTAAACGGCATAGATTCCACCGTTTCCTTAAGCATAACAGTTTTATACGGATATTCCCCCGCCCCGAAATAATCAAGGCTTATTCCCGTAAGCACCTCAAACTCTGTATTGGCAGTACCGCCGCCGAGCGACGGAACCTGCAGAGTTCCATGCGTAAAATTCTCTCTCAGATACGTATGGATAGGCGCAGGGTCGTCCGAAAATGTAAGGTCGTTTATAATTTTGGGGTCGATAAAAGACTCTAGCTGAACAAGAATGATATCGGGCTTTTCTGCCGAGCTTACATCATTCGTCTGAGGAAGTGATTGTAAAAGCTCTTGAGTTGCTTCCTCGCTGTAGTTGCCCGGTTTGTCTATGCCTGTATCAAGCATTCCACTGGAAAAGCAGTATGCAAAGCCGTAATCTCTGTATGCCCCGGCAATATCTCCGAACTTATCACTGATTGCGTTAAAGTTAAGTGCAAGGTTTGTTGCAAACACCACGCAAATCAGCATGCCGACAATCGAGGCTACGTTTTTACCATAATTAACCTTGCCGCTTATCTTCGGTCCAATTATCCACAAAGCTACTATCGCAACAACAAGTGCCGCTGCTGCTATATACACCATAATTCTCTGAAACTTTGTAAGATACACCAGAATAAGGCTAAGCTTTACAATCTGAAAATCTATTGCACCAAGTGGCGTAACACGGTATGTCAGAACGACACTGTTTATAATGCCGCATAAAAGCCATGGTGCTGAAAAAAGCACCACTCCGAAAACCCTGCGCTTAAAGAGCAGACAAAACGTCAGGGTAAACATAATTATCAGGCAATTGTAAAAGAAAACCATCGGGCTTTCTGCAATGTACTTTACACCCTCTATAATACTGTGCCTGCTCATGCTTTCAATCGCAAAGGTTTCAAGCACACTCAGCACTGCACAAAAAATAATCGGATGTGTATTAAGCATTTTTCCTAAAAAAAGAAAAAAACTTTTTATCTTTTTCAAGTAATCACCTTCTTAAATCTGGCAACTTACAAAAACAGCCGCACAAATTAACGCAACTACAACAAGTGTAATTATAAGTTTTTTTGTAAAGCTACCTTTGGATTTTTGCACTACTGTTTCATCCTCGGGATGAAGCGCTGCACCGCAGCCCTTACATACCTCGTTTTCGTCCGGATTTATCCTTCCGCATTTCGGGCAAAACACTTTTTAATCATTCCTTTAATATTATATATTTTTTGCGCTCGTTGTCAATCTCTTAAATATTTACAGAAAGTAAACTTAAGCCCCTCATGCTCCATGACCGGACTTTCGCTTACCTGGCGCCAGTGGGGTGCTTCATCAATGTTAAAAAAGAATTTATCGGCCTTAACCTTTTTCTGCACCTTTGTAACGATTGCCTCACAACAGTAGGGCTCAAACATTTTGTAAATTTCGGCACCGCCGATTACAAATGCCTCGTCATCGCTTTCGCGGGCAAAATCAAGCACTTCTTCCAGGCTGTTAAACACCAAAACTCCCTCACGCTCAAAATCTTTATTTCTTGAAAGAACAATATTTGTGCGATTTTTAAGGGGCTTTCCCCCGGGGAAGGAGTCAAGCGTTGCCCTGCCCATTATAACAGTTTTATTAAGCGTCGTTTCACGGAAAAACTTCATATCGGGCGGGAGCGAAAACAAAAGGTCGCCCTTGTTCCCGATAGCGTAGTCCTCTGACACACATACTATCATTTTTAAATTCATATTATTATCCTCTTAAACTGCAACGGGAATTTTCTTACCCAGCTTGTGGAAGTTATAGTTTTGAAGCTCGATGCTGTCAACCGTAAACTTGTAGAAATCGTCAATAGACTCATCAAGTTTAAACACAGGTGCCTCAAACGGCTCTTTAGCAAGGATTTCCTCAACAATGGGAATATGCCTGTCATAGATATGAGCGTCGGCAATAACGTGCACCAGCTCGCCAACCTTAAGACCGCTTACCTGCGCCATCATATGAACAAGCACGGCATACTGACACACATTCCAGTTGTTTGCCGTAAGCATATCCTGCGAGCGCTGGTTGAGTATTGCGTTTAACGTATCACCGCTTACATTGAATGTAACGCTGTACGCACACGGATAAAGAGCCATCTCGCTAAGATCGTGATGGTTGTATATATTGGTCATAATTCTTCTGCTCTGCGGGTTGTTCTTAAGATCAAAGAGCACTCTGTCAACCTGGTCGAACTCGCCCTCTTTGTATTTGTGCTTTATCCCGAGCTGATAGCCGTAGGCTTTACCTATAGAGCCTTTCTCATTTGCCCAGGCATCCCAGATATGGCTTGAAAGGTCATTTACGTTGTTACTTTTTTTCTGCCATATCCACAAAAGCTCATCAACTGCATTGCGGATGTTGGTGTTACGGAGAGTAAGTATCGGGAATTCTTTTGAAAGATCATATCTGTTAACAATACAAAACTTTTTAACAGTATGTGCTTTTGCCCCGTCATCCCATACGGGACGAACATCAAGCATTTCGTCGGAAAAACCGTTTTTCAATATATCTTCACAATTTTGTTTGAATACGATATCTGCATAACTCATAGACAAAACCTCCTCGCTCAATTTTACCATTTTATTTTCTGTAAGTCAAGAAACAACCACGGCAAAATTTAAATGTTGATTTTATTCCTGTTATATTATATAATCAAAAGACGAGGTGAAACAAATGAAAACTCTGAAAAAAGCGCTCTGCCTTGTGCTTGCATCGGTTTTACTCAGTGCAAATGCAATGGCTTATAATATAGGCGATGTTATCGGGACTATCCTCAGTACCGACATCGTAACTTACGTTGATTTTATGCCCACTGTTTCGTACAATATTGCAGGTCGTACGGCAATTATTGCCGAGCGCCTTAAAGATTTCGGGCTTGACGTTGTGTTTGACGAATCTACCCGCGTGCTCACAATCTCAAGGGGCAATGGTACCCCATCAGCTTACGCTGTTCCACCAAGCAAGTCCGATCTTCCCATCGGCACACCGGTAGGAACCGTTCTTTATACTGACATTACCACTAACTTTGAGGGTACACCCATAAACAGCTTTAACATCGGCGGGCTTACCTGTGTATATGCCGACGATTTTGCAAAGCTTTACGGTACTTACGTGTGGGATGAAGACAATCGCACCGTGCACGTTACCAAATCGGGTTACCAGACCCCGTCTGTTACTAAAAAATCGGCTCAAAGGCAGCTTGGCTCATCCCAGCTTGAAGCCACCCGCGATAATGCCCTTGCACGCTGGGGCAGTCCCGAAAAATCCAAACTCGTTGTGAACAGCGATGGTACTTTTTACACAGTTGAAGCGGCAGATTTTATAAATATTGAAAAATACGATTCTTCGTTTAACCTTATATCTTCAAACTCCCTGCCGTACGAGCTCCCCATCTTCGGTGCTTTTTACGGCGGAAGCGATTATAACTACATCGTTTTCGGGCAGGAAAACAATTCTCAGGATAACTCACGCGAGGTTTTGAGGCTTGTTATCTATGATAAAAACTTTGTAAAGCTCAGAGAGGTTCCGATAAACAACTGCAAAACAACCGTTCCTTTTGACGCGTCAAACTGCAGTATTGCGGAAAACGACCGCTACCTTATGATTCATACCTCAAGGAGTCAGTATGCCGATGCAGACGGAAGCAGGCCTCAAACTCAGCTTTCCGTTATCATTGATAAAAACGGATGGAAACAGTGTAATCTTTTGGGGCAGTTTCAGCCGAATCACACGAGCCATGCACTCAATGGATTTGTTAAGGCGCAAAACGACAGATTTATGACGCTTGACCTTTCAGATGCTGCACCAAGCCGGGGACTTATCCTGCGTGCGATTGACTTTTCGGGCAATGTTTTCGGCGAGCAAAATATCTACCCCATTGGCGGAAATGCGGGAGCAAACTGTACAGGCGTTATGACAGGCGGTTTCGAAATAACACCTGCGGGCTATCTTGCCGCAATAAGTGCAATTGACCCCACAACCGCTACGGACTATACAAACACCTCAATTCAGGGTGCTGAATACGAAAACAGGGACGTTCTTCTCCTTTGGGCAAAAAAAGACACCTGGGAAACAAAGCTCACCTGCGTTGCAAAATACAGTGGCAGCGGCTACACCGCAGGCGTGCCAAAGCTTGTCCCGCTCTCTGGCGGAAACTATTTGGTTTTGTGGAGCGTTTTTGCTAACAGCAAGGATTCAAGTTCCCACTATGCCTCGGAGATTTGTTATACAATAGTTGACGCAAACGGAAATCAAACCGGCGGAGTGAAAACCCTTCCAAACGCAAAGCTCAGCGATAGCTGTCAGCCCGTGGAATCGGCTGGCAGAGTCGTATGGTTTGTAAATACACATTCAGGGCGTGATTTCTACTCTTTCAGTCCTGATTCCACTCGTCAAATGATAGACGGAATTTAAAGGTATTTTTTTACCCTCTTTAAATATACTGTATTTAAAGGGGGTATTTTTATGAAAAACAATACTAAGTTTTTTCTCGGTGCTAATTCCAAGCACGGATTTGTTTCATATTTCAAACAATTGCAGGAGCAAAGCACAACACTAGAGCTTATCATATTAAAAGGAGGCCCCGGAAGCGGCAAATCTTCTCTTATGAAGCGTGTAGCTCTTTTGGCTGAGCAAAAGGGACACGAGCTCGAATATATTCCGTGTGCGTCCGACCCAAGCTCACTCGATGCCTTCATCGACAAATCAGCTGATTTTGCAATGGTTGACGGGACTTCGCCTCACACTGAAGATCCACACTATCCGGGCGCTTCGGCACATATTATTAACCTGGGCGATAACTGGAAAGCACAAACTCTTAAGGACAACAGGCTCGATATAATCTGTCTGAATAAAAAAATTGCGCAGTGCCACAGCAGTGCTACTGCGTATATTAAGTCCGCTGCAACGCTCCTTGACGAGAACCGCAAGGTTTCAGCGCCATATATGAAAAAGACAGATCTTTATACGCTTGCCGCTAAATTCACAGCAATGCTTCCGATGGGGTTTGACGGCATCGAACAAACGCGTCTTTTGAGTGCAGTGTCTGTAGGCGAGGTACGCTTTTTCAACAATACATTAAAATGCTGTGCCGACAAAATTTACTGTATCGATGACCCTTGGGGCAGTGCAAGCGACTACCTTATGAAAACCATTCGTGAGGCCGCTCTCGGAAGAGGCGTTGATATTATAAGCTGCCCATGTTCAATCAGCCCTGAAAAAGTTGAGCATATCATTATTCCAAGCGAGAGAGTTGCATTTGTAACATCAAATCTTATGCATCCCGTTCAAAAGAACGCGACTGCGATAATTAACAAGGCATACGATGACTTCGAGGATAAGACAGACCTTGAAAAACGTTTAGGCGACGCTGCCCGCCTTCTCAATGACGCAAGCAAAGCTATTGAAAAAGCAAAAAAGCTTCACGACGAACTGGAAGCTTTTTATATAACCGCAATGGACTTTTCCCTTACAGACAAGGTCTACGAAAATATAATTTCCCGCTACTACAGCTGATTTTTAAAGAAAAAGGACTGTGTGATACACAGTCCTTTTTTTATTTTATATATTCCATTGTTTCTTTCCTTACCACATTGGAAAGAGCCACAATGCCTATCAGGTTAGGAACAGCCATAAGTCCGTTCATCGTTTCCGAAATACTCCAGATAAGGTCAAGGCTTCCTACCGCACCTACAAACACAACGGCTACATAAAAGAATCGGTATGTCAAAACTGCAACTCTGGATTTGTTTGTTAAAAATCCTATACTGACTTCGCCATAGTACGCCCATCCCAAAATGGTGGACAATGCAAAAAATATGGTTGACAGTGTTACAATAACTCCACCAATGCCCGGAAGTATAGAATTAAATGATGCAATGCTGAGTGCCGAACCCACAAACTTGCCCTCGCTCCACAAGCCCGAGGTAAGTATTACAAGGGCAGAAAGCGTGCATATAACAATCGTTGTGAAGAATACTTCAAACATTCCCCAAAGCCCCTGACGCACAGGTTCTTTTGTGCTTGATGCAGCATGAGCTATCGGTGCACTTCCAAGACCTGCCTCGTTTGAAAAAACACCTCTGGAAAAGCCGTATTGCATCGCTACCATAATTCCGTATCCCGCTGCGCCGCCGCTTGCTGCCTTAAAATTAAATGCCTCTCTGAAAATCAAGGCAAAAGCCTCGGGAACCCTGTCAATATTGATAATTAAAGCAACAACCGAAGAAATCACGTAAAAAAGAGCCATAAACGGAACAAGCTTTTCGTTAACGGTAGCAATTCTGCGCATTCCTCCTAAGATAACAAACATTGCAATAGCGGTTAAAATAATACCGGTAACAATAGGTTTAACCCTTACTGTGCTTTCCAGTGCGACAGCTATAGAGTTTGACTGCGTTGCATTACCTGTACCTAAGCATGCAAACATTGCAAAAAAAGAAAACAGGTATGCAAGCCACTTCATATTCAAGCCATTTTGTATGTAATACATCGGTCCGCCGACCCACTGTCCGACATCATTCTTTTCTCTGTATTTAAGAGAAAGAACAATTTCAGCGTACTTTGTTACCATACCCAGAAGTGCACTTATCCACATCCAGAAAACCGCACCCGGTCCGCCCGATACGATTGCAGTTGCAAGACCTGCTATGCTTCCCGTACCGATTGTTCCCGCCATAGCAGTTGCCACTGCCTGAAACGGACTTACGCCTGAAACATCCTTTTTGTGTTGTTGTTTGGAAAACAAGCCCAAAATAGTGTTTTTAAGCATGTAACCAAATTTCCTGAACTGCAAAAAGCCTGTCATAAAGGATAAAAACAGTCCTGCTCCTACGAGCAATCCTATCATCCCGGGCCCCCATACCACATTGTTGATAGCCGCATTTATTTTACTGACGAGTTCCATTGAGCCGGTGATTCTCCTTTCAAAAATTAGTGCACATCTGTTTCTTTATCCGGGAGCAGGCAAACCTCGCATTTACTTGTTGAAAGCACAACTGAGGTGCGTGTGAGAGACACTCCGTTAATGGATTTTACAAAGTTAATCATCTCTTCGAGCGATTTGCCCGTTTTTGTAACAACCTTTATAAGAAAATCCAAATCCCCTGCGATGTAGTGGCACTCCGAAACGGACGTATTCTCGTTGATTTTTGCGATAAACTCCTCGTTATACTTGGGATGCTCAAGGCGAACAGAGATATAAGCCACCAGATCACGCCCCAAAGCACTCTGGTTAATGATGGTAGTGTATTTCTCAATAAGCCCTGTGTTTTCCATTTTTTTAATTCTCTCGATAACGGCAGATGTCGATAAATTTATCTTGGCACCTATGTTTGTTGCGTTATCTCTTGAATTTTCCTTTAAACATGCTAATATCTCATAATCTATATTATCCATCTTAAACCCCTCCAATACATAAGATTATACAAAAAGCAGAAAAAATTGTAAAGTTTTTTGAAAATACCGATTATTTTTTCTGCATATTTTAGAGTATTGCAAATATTTTTCGGCAGTTTTCGACTTTTGCCGTATCTGCCCGCAATATTTTTTCCATAATTTTCCCCTGAATTCTGCCAAGATAAATTTTCCTGTATGAAAGATAGCGATACGCTTTCCCCCTGCCTCCCATAATTTTTGGAAAACTTATTGACTTTTTCCCCCGGGCATTGTAAAATAATGTTATTGACATACAGATAATCAGCGGAGGGATAAAATGAAACACAAACTTTGTAAGCAAGATAAAGAGCTTCTCGATAACAGGATTGTTCTTATATCTTCGATTACATTTTTATATGCAATACTTCTTGTGTTTATTCAGAAAATGGCGGAGTCTTCATTGACGGTTAACGGTGCACTTGCTTTTATACAGATAATTCGCTGGGTAGCTCTTTCCGGAGCACTCATTTGTGCAGCGTGGAGCGCTTATAAGGAAAAACGTTCATTCTTTATATATTGCGGAATATGTATATATATATTTCTCAGCTCAACAATCCTTCTCTACTGCGGAAGGCACGGCAAAGCGTATTATATAAACTATCTTGCACTTGTACTCACATTTGTTATGACGCAAATCTACTATGTTCTTAAAGCAAAATGCAAGTTTGAAAAGAAGCTTATTCGCACACTGTTTCTTACGGTTTGCATTATTTTGATAGCTTTCATCGCAGGTCTGTGCATCTGGCAGCAATTCTAAACATAAAAGCCGTAGCAATACGGCTTTTTATTGTTTATATCAAATTTTTCTTTTTTTTGAAAAAAACCCTTGACAAACCTCGTAAAAACTATTATACTTAATCAAGTCAGCAGATTTAAAGCATTGGGTCATCTGTTGTGGCAAAGCCTTATACGGCCCGGTAGTTCAGTTGGTTAGAACGCCAGCCTGTCACGCTGGAGGTCGTGAGTTCGAGCCTCATCCGGGTCGCCAATTTGCCTCTGTAGCTCAGTCGGTAGAGCAAGGGACTGAAAATCCCTGTGTCGGCGGTTCGATTCCACCCGGAGGCATTTATGCGGGAGTGGCTCAGTGGTAGAGCGTCACCTTGCCAAGGTGAACGTCGCGAGTTCGAATCTCGTCTTCCGCTTCAACAAAAGACGCATTTTGCGTCTTTTGTTTTCTGAAATATATGGCGCCATAGCCAAGTGGTAAGGCAGAGGTCTGCAACACCTTTATCCCCAGTTCAAGTCTGGGTCGCGCCTCCAGAAAAAAGACAGATTTCGACAAAGAAATC
>JAZRPN010000049.1:0-4094 GCA_045649225.1 Clostridia bacterium
ATTCCTTATATCAAAACAGCTAACGGCATTTCAATGTTTGCAGGTGCAAGCGCATCTGTAAATTCAGCACAGTAAGGAGGATTATGACTATGAAAATGTATAACGCTCCTACAATTGAAACAGTTAAGCTTAGCCTCGTTGATGTGATTACAGCAAGCTTTGATGCTAAGGGTGTAAATACAGAAGCTTACAACCTTAAGACTACTACAGCTACTGACACACCAATCACTCATACCAATCAGGGTGAAGAATGGCAGAGCAACTGGAACTAAAATTTGTTTTAGTTTAGATAAAAACAGAAGAGCTGCTTGCAAAAGCAGCTCTTTTCTGTTATAATAGCTTCTGAATGGAGGAAGTTAAAATGAAAAAAATTTTTGCAATAATACTTACGTTAGCACTCACGCTTTCCTGCGTATCTGCTTTTGCAGAGGATCCGATAACTGTTCTTTTAGACGGCGAGGCTATTTCATTTGATGTTCAGCCCCAGATTATAAATTCACGCACAATGGTGCCTATGCGTGCCATTTTTACGGCACTTGGCGCACAGGTTGAGTGGGTTGAGGAACACAGACTTATCGTAGCAGCAAAGGGGGCAGATATCATTTCTTTGATGATAGATAGTCCCGTTATGCACGTGGGAAGTCTTGAAACGAACGAGCAAAAGATAATAGAGCTTGATTCTCCGCCCGTTATAGTTGACAGCAGAACGCTTGTACCGGTTCGTGCAATTTCTGATGCACTTGGCGTAAAAGTTGATTGGGATGCAGATACAAGAACTGTTCTCTTGTACTCAGAAAACTACGTTCCTGAGGCAAATGCAGGCGAGGTTGTTGATAAGAATGAAAAATAAGATAAGTGAGATTGTCAACAAATTTAAAGATAAAAACTGGCGGAAATTTGTTCTGATGAAAATTCTGAGAAGGATTTTTGTTCCTATCACATGGAGTGTGGTTTGCTCAAACGTAGGACTTTTTTTCCTGTTTGCAGCTCCGTCAATTAATACTATTGCAATACTGATTGCGGCAATACTATTTTTTGTTTTGTTGGTCAGATATGTTATTATTATCTCGTTTTTCAGAAGACATTCGCAACCCTATATAATAGATATACTTGGTCCGTGGTTGGCCTTTGCCTTTCTTGCGGCTATCGGGTATTTCTTTATTCCACCGGCTGTGTTTAACCACATATTTTTGCCGCTCAGGGCTTGTGAGCCGTTTTTCTTGAGAAGCTGGGCATCTATCATACTTATTCTTCTTCTTATGCTTGGACTTATGTCGGTTACGAGAACGATTGGAAGAAAAACCCGCATCAAGCTCGAGGAGAAAAGGCGTAAGCGCTCTGTAAAGATTACAAGGGATGATTTTGAAAAGACCTATAGAGGTATGCGACATAAATAAGAAATTTAAAGAGCATCGTAACATAGTTACGATGCTCTTGTTTTTTAGAGGTTAGTTTCCGTGATCGTTCCTCCGCCGACTACAATGTCCCCATCGTAGAAAACAACGGCTTGTCCTTTTGTTATGGCACGCTGAGGCTCGTCAAATTTGACAGATACTTTTGTAGGACCAATCTGCTCGATTGTAGCGGGTTGCTCTGCCTGACGGTAACGCACTTTTGCCTTTACACGCATTGGCTCAGTTATTTCGCTGACAGAAATCAAATTAACATCATCTGCAATAAGATGGCTACTGAAAAGCTCCTCGTGCGGACCAAGTGTTACTGTGTTTTTATCTCTGTCGACCTTGGTTACATACATAGGATGCTCAAAGGAAAGACCAAGCCCTTTTCTTTGGCCCACGGTGTATCTTATAATTCCTTTGTGTGTGCCTAAGGTGTTTCCGTCTTTGTCAATGAAGCTACCTGACGGATAGATTTTGTTGGTTACGCTTTCGATAAAATCGGCATAGTCGTCATCAACAAAGCAAATATCCTGACTGTCCTTCTTTGATGCGTTTATAAAACTACATTCCTCGGCTAATTCACGCACCTTTGTTTTTTCCATTTCACCGAGAGGGAAAATTGCGTGCGCAAGCTGATTTTGTGAAAGTGAGTATAAGACATAGCTTTGGTCTTTTGTAGCGTCAAGAGCCTTTTTAAGCAAGTATCTGCCACTTTTTTCATCAAAGCAGGTGCGTACATAGTGTCCCGTTACAACGGCGTCGCAGCCAAGTTTTTCCGCACTGTCAAAAAGTGTGGCAAACTTTAAGTGACGGTTACATTCTATGCAGGGATTGGGGGTTGCTCCGTTTTCGTAAGCGTAAATGAAATTATCAATAACCTTTTCCTTAAAACGCTGCGAAAAATCAAGTACCAGATGGGAAATTCCAAGCGAACTGCACACCTTTTTTGCATCCTCAATATCATCAAGAGTGCAACACGAGTGCTCGTCGGAAATACCCAAGGTATCAGCCTCAAAAAGCTTCATTGTTGCGCCCGTGCACTCAAAACCTTTCTCTTTCATCAGATATGCCGCAACGCTTGAATCAACACCGCCGCTCATAGCAATCAATGCTTTTTTATTCATTGTTATTCTCCTTTTTAACATTGCCGATATCTGTTACTACTCTGTAGCCCGCCTGCTTTACCTTTTTTTCAAGCAAACGCAGGCTTTCTGCTGCTTCTTCGCCGGTGCTTATTTTATCGTTATAAATGGAGTAAAGCTTTCTAAACTTTTTCGGCGAAAGGTTGGGCATAACAACATTTGCTCCGGCCTTCAAGCCGCGCTCACGCCCGTCTTTTGATATTGTGCCAAGAGCCGTAGTTGCAGGTATAAGTGCATACGGAAACAGATGGCGAAAAAGTGCTACAAGCCTTACAGTGAGCTCTGCACTTCCGCTTTCAAAAGCAGACAGGGGAGTGTCGCAGTGCGTAATGAAAGGCCCTATGCCTATCATATCGGGCGAAAGGGACTTCATAAAGCGAATATCTTCAATAATGTTGTCAATCGTCTGATAGGGAGCGCCAACCATAAAGCCTGTGCCGACCTGATAGCCAATTTCCTTTAAGTCAAAAAGGCACTGTTTTCTGTTTTTTAAGCTCATATCATCGGGGTGAAGCTTTTGGTAAAGCTCCTCGTTTGCAGCCTCGTGCCTTAAAAGAAAACGATTTGCACCTGCTTTAAAATAAGCCTCATAGCTTTCCCTGCTCTTTTCACCTATGGAAAGAGTGATAGCGCAGTCGGGATATTTTTTTCTTATAGTCGATACTATATCGCACAAGATATCATCCGTAAAGTACGGGTCTTCGCCGCTTTGCAGCACAAATGTGCGAAAGCCTAATTTGTAACCCGTTTCGCAGCATTCAAGAATATCCTCTTTTGAAAGACGATAGCGGTTGGTTTTTGTGTTTTGCGCGCGAATTCCGCAGTAATTACAGTTGTTCTTGCAGTAGTTTGAAAACTCAATCAGTCCTCTGATATAAACCTTGTCAGAGTATATACTGCGCCTTATCTCGTCGGCAGAGGCGATTAATTCTTCATCATATTTATCTGTGGTAAGAATCTCTCTAAGCTCGTCGTTTGTTAAATCACGCTCAGCTTTAAGCTTTTCAATTAAATTACTCATAATTACACCACCATCAATAATTTTATAATATTACAAAATCATTGTCAATACATTAGAGAACAAAAAGCCTTGTGTACGAAAGTACACAAGGCTTTTAATAGTCAGTTATTTTTCTCGTAACCCCAAAGGATAATTCCTGCACAAACCAAAATCAGTGCAACAATAAGGTTTGCTGGTGCTACGCCACCCTTTTCACTCAGAAGCAAGGAGGAAAAGATAACGCCGAAAACAGGTGTCATAAAGCTGTAAATCGTAATGCTCGAAGCAGGGTTATATTTTAGTAAAACTGTCCAGAGTGTATAGGAGACGGCATATATAATTGTTAAGCATATAAAAACGGGAAGTAATCCAATGAAATCAATTTTTCCACCAAGGATGATGCCGATTATAAGCATTATAACTCCGCCTAAAGTCATCTGATATCCGCATAGAGTTATTGGGTCTTCGTTTCGGGCAAAAAGCTTTGTCATAATTACAGAAAAAGAGTAGGAAACAATTCCAAGCAGCACCAAACCGTCGCCGAGAGGGTCT
>JAZRPN010000050.1:0-5113 GCA_045649225.1 Clostridia bacterium
AAAATATCCGCCGTCAATCCATTTTTGATAGAGCTTGTCCTCAATTTCTGACGGATTGTAGGTTTTTTCAATGTTTTTCAATATGTTC
Source organism: Clostridia bacterium (assembly GCA_045649225.1). Lineage (GTDB taxonomy): Bacteria > Bacillota > Clostridia > UMGS1883 > UMGS1883 > UMGS1883. Next base: position 89 of record JAZRPN010000050.1, read on the forward strand.
AATCCTTTCGATATTATTTACCAAAAATCATAAGCAATGTTACGCCGATAAGCACAAGTACAAGTCCTGCAATTTTTATTTTAAGTTCGCTTTTGCCGGACCTTTCCGAAAGCGGTTTTGACGCATAATTCAAAATGGCACCGATTGCCATAAGAACAATGAAAATTGTCCCTCTCGGGCTCATACCTATCACCCCAGTGCATTAATGTACTAATATATCTTATCACACAAAAATTTGATTGTCTACATTTTTTATGCATAAAATCAAAAAAGGTGCCAATAATAATGTCAGCATTTGTCAGGGAGGTATATAAATGAAACCAAGACGCATACTTGCAGGCTTTTTTGCTATGATGCTGATAATCTCTTCAACCCTGAGTGTTTTCGCTGTTTCGAAAGTTGGTTCAAAGGGAGACGAGGTCCGTCAGATTCAGACAAAGCTAAAGAACTGGGGTTACTATACAGGCGGTGTTGACGGCGTTTACGGATGGCAGACAGAAGCTGCCGTAAAAAGCTTTCAAAAAAAGAACGGGCTTACCTCCGACGGAGTTGCGGGCAAACAAACGCTTAACGCAATGGGCATTTTTTCAGGTTCGTCGCAGGGAACAAGCACCAATGATGCAAACATAAACCTGCTTGCACGCATTATAAACGGAGAGGCACGCGGCGAGCCCTACGAGGGACAGGTTGCCGTGGGCGCGGTTGTGTTAAACCGTGTTGACCACCCCTCGTTCCCGAATTCAATATCGGGCGTGGTTTATCAAAAGGGAGCATTTACGGCGGTTGACGATGGGCAGATAAATGCCGAAATGTACTCAAGCAGCCACCGTGCCGCACGTGATGCCTTAAACGGCTGGGACCCGACGGGCGGAGCTATTTACTACTACAATCCGCAAACGGCAACAAATAAATGGATACGATCACGTGAAATTATCTGCACAATTGGCAAACACGTATTCTGCAACTGAAAAGGGAATGTTAAAAATGCCCAGACCGCAAAAGGCAACTATTATATATGATATAGTCGAGTATGAAATTATTTAAATTATTTATTTCGGTTGGAAAATCTCCTTTTTTGAGATTTTCCTTCTTTTTTGAGCCTTTTGCTACGAACAAACTTCGCCTCTCGCTGTATACACATACAGCTTCGGGTAACCCTCGGCTATGCCTCGGCACAGTTTGTCCGTTCTGAACATTTTTTCCTATTCCCTGCATTTTCTGTCGGTTTAGTCAAAAGGGCAGCATTTGACAAAATGCTACCCTTTGTGTTATCATACAAGCGGTGATTTTTTTGTACTACATATATATGCTTAGATGCGCCGATGATTCTCTCTATACAGGCATTACAACCGACCTTGCACGAAGACTTTCAGAGCATAGCGAAAGAAAAGCTAAAGGTGCAAAATATACACATTCGCGCACTGTGCTTGGCGTGGCTGCAGTTTGGCAGACCGACGGGCGGAGTGGAGCATCACGCCTTGAGGCTTTTATAAAAAAGCTTCCCAAAAATAAAAAAGAGGCTCTTGTTTGTTCTCCTGAAAATTTAAAGGAATTTCTTGGGGACAGCTTAGACCCCACCAACTACTCTGTTGTAAAGGATTGATACTATGTCTGAGAAAAACAAAGCAATAATTCAGATGATAGTCTGCAGTTTTCTTTGGAGCATTGCAGGAATTATCATCAAGCTTATAAATTGCAACCCGCTTGTTATTGCAGGGTTTCGAAGCCTTTTTGCCGCAATAACCGTATACATATTTATGAAGCTTACAAAAATTAAGTTTGTGCTTTCTAAAAAATCGATTTTGTCGGCAGTTTTTCTTTGCCTGACGTTTTTTGCTTTTGTGGGCGCAAACAAGCTCACCACCGCGGCTAATGCCATTGTGCTTCAGTTCACATCGCCTGTATTTATACTTATAATATCTTACTTTTTATTTCGCAAAAAAATCTATAGGGCTGATGTCCTTGCCGTGTTATTTACTCTCGTTGGGATAGCACTGTTTTTCCTCGACGAGATGGATGCGGGAAGTCTGCTCGGCAACATTGTTGCGATAATGGCGGGTCTTTTTATGGCATCGATGTTTGTTTTTTGCGGAGATTGTGAAAACGACGAGCGTATGACGGGAATTTTCCTTGGCCACGTTTTTACAGCCGTGATAGGAATTTTATTTACACCTTTCACGCAAAACACCATAGATTTTAAAGCAGTACTTTTATTTATGCTGCTTGGCGTTGTTCAGCTTGGTATTCCCTACATTCTTGCTTCCCTTGCAATGAGCCACTGTTCACCGCTTGCGTGCTCACTCATCAGCGTGATTGAGCCGCTTTTAAACCCCGTATGGGTACTCATCTTTGATGGTGAAGTCCCCGGTGTAAGCGCTCTTTACGGAGCGGTTATAATCATTGTAACGATAACGGTGTGGTGTATTTTTAAAGAAAAATATTCAGAATAATGTATTAAATACAAAAAACTTCCCATAATAAAAACAACTTTATTATGGGGAGATTTTTGTATGAAAGAAAAAATTTTTGGCGTACTTCAAAGGGTCGGGCGGTCGTTTATGCTTCCGATTGCCCTCCTTCCCGTGGCAGGACTTCTTCTCGGTGTGGGAAGCTCATTTACAAACCCGACCACGCTTGAAACCTATCGCCTGACAAATATTATTTACGAGGGCGGTCTGCTTTACACAATTCTCGACATTATGAGTAAAACAGGAAGCGTTGTTTTTGACAATCTACCGCTCCTTTTTGCGGTCGGTGTTGCCATCGGTATGGCGAAAAAGGAAAAAGAGGTTGCGGCACTTTCGGGTGCTATCGCCTACCTCGTTATGAACAGTGCAATTTCAACCCTTATCCGTGCAAACGGCGGCGTTGAAGCGATGGGCGAAAACTCAACCACCGTTTCACTTGGTATAACAACACTGCAGATGGGTGTTTTCGGCGGTATTATTGTAGGTCTTGGCGTTGCGGCACTGCATAACAGATTTTATAAAATACAACTGCCTACAAGCCTTTCGTTCTTTGGCGGAACACGCTTTGTCCCGATAATAAGCAGCATCGTCTACTTAATCGTGGGCGTGATAATGTTTTACTTGTGGCCAATCGTTCAGAACGGCATTGCAAGCCTTGGAAATCTTGTGCTTAACTCGGGCTATATCGGAACGTGGATATATGGTATTATCGAAAGAGCGCTTATCCCCTTTGGTCTTCATCACGTGTTTTATATGCCTTTCTGGCAGACACAGCTTGGCGGTGCCGCCGTTATCGACGGAACACTCGTGCAGGGTGCGCAAAACATTTTCTTTGCCGAGCTTGCATCTAAATCGACTGAGGTTTTCTCCGTTTCTGCAACAAGGTTTATGTCGGGCAAGTTCCCGTTTATGATTTTTGGTCTTCCTGCGGCAGCTTATGCGATGTATAAAACGGCTCGCCCCGAAAAGAGAAAAATTGTCGCAGGTCTACTTCTTTCGGCATCACTTACCTCGATGCTTACCGGTATTACAGAGCCGATTGAGTTTACCTTCCTTTTCGTTGCACCGCTTATCTATGGCGTTCACTGCGTACTTGCAGGTCTTTCATATATGCTTATGCACATTTTCGGCGTCGGCGTGGGTATGACCTTCTCTGGCGGAATTATTGACCTTACGCTCTTTGGTATACTTCAGGGAAACGAAAAAACCAACTGGATATGGATTGTTATTGTGGGCCTTGCCTATGCGGTAGTGTACTACCTTGTGTTCTACTTCCTTATCACAAAGCTTAACCTTAAAACACCGGGCAGAGAAGCCGATGATGAGGAAACAAAGCTTTATACAAGAGCCGACTATAACGAAAAGATATCACAAGGCGAAAACGATGTTACCAGTGCACTAATTTTGCAGGGCCTTGGCGGAAAAGGTAATATCACCGACATTGACTGTTGCGCAACAAGGCTAAGGATAACTGTAAAGGACAGCTCAAAGGTAAATGAAGCCGACCTTAAAAAGAGCGGTGCATCGGGCGTTGTGATTAAAGGTAACGGTGTGCAGGTTATCTACGGCCCTCAGGTTTCCGTGATAAAGTCCAGGTTTGAAGATTTTATTGAAAGCCCGCTCGCAAAGGCGAATAACCTTGTCGTGAATGCGGCAGAAATCGCACCTGCAAAGGTTACGCCTGATGCATCGCCTGTGCATGAGACTCTCGGTGCTCACATGAAAGGAAGCATTGTTCCCCTTAAGGATGTGCCTGACGATGTTTTCTCGCAGAAAATCTTAGGCGACGGCGGTGCAATTCTCCCATCTGAGGGCAAGCTTTACTCCCCCTGCGATGGCGAGATTGATAGCTTTACCGATACCAAACACGCCGTAAATATTATCTCAAACGGTGGTGCACAGATTCTTCTTCACATCGGTATTGATACAGTGAAGCTCGGTGGCAAGCACTTTACCCTCCACGCAAAAGAGGGACAGAAAATAAAAAAAGGCGATCTTCTCATCACCTTTGATTTAAATGCCATTAAAAAAGCAGGCTATTCACTTGTTTCGCCAATGATTATCTGCAATTCGGACAATTACGAAAACATCTCGCTTACAGATAATAAAAACATCAATACAGGCGACGATTTTATAAGTGTTTCTTAAAAAGCGTGACTAAGCATCGCACATCAACGCCCCTACACCCCAACCCTGAAGGGCTTTGTATGTACTTTTGATGTCAAAAGTACCAAAAACGCGGGGGATTGCGATTTCCCCCGCACCCCTTAAAACGCCCTAGCAGGGCTAAAAATCGGAGGCTACCTATCTTGGCATCTATGTGGGTTTTGTTTTTCTGTATTTTTCGCCTTTTAACCGCCGCCTACCAAAAGCAAACACTTAGTTTGCTCTGACGGCTGAAATTGCGAGCCGGCATAGGTAGATGATGCTCGCAATTTCTCGGTTATCGGCGAAAACTACCGAAAAACGCTGCTTCAGTTCTGAAGTTAGCTAACTTGCAGTACAAACTTTCGGTTTGTAAATTTGTTTTGCTGACTTGGGTAAAAATTGCCCGTAT
>JAZRPN010000051.1:0-5479 GCA_045649225.1 Clostridia bacterium
ATACCACGGATTATTGTTACCGAAGACTGACTACCACAGTTACCACCCATACCCATAAGCATAGGGATGCACGCCGTCAGCGCAATCTGTGCCTGAAGCGAATTTTCAAATCCCGTTATTATCATACTCGTAAATGTCGACAAAATCATAAGTATTAAAAGCCACGGAATACGGCTTTTAAATGTATCAAACACGGGTGTTTTAAGATACGGCTTGTCAAGTGGCATAATAGCTGCCATCTTTTCGATATCCTCTGTTGTTTCTTCTTCCAAAACGTCCATAACGTCATCGACAGTTACGATACCAACAAGGCGGTTCTCCTCATCAACAACAGGCATTGCAGAAAGGTCATATTTTGTGAAATTTCTCGCAACGTCCTCTCTGTCCTCCGTTGTAAGGGCGGATATTACATCCTCTGTCATAATATCTTTCATTACTGCCGCCTCGTCAGCCAAAAGAAGTTCACGGATTGTAACAATACCGAGCAGCTTGCCGTGAATACCCAAAACATAGCAGGTGTTAATAGTTTCCTTATCCACACCTGTTCTACGGATGCGTTTTATTGCGTCCTCAACATCCATATCTGCACGCAGGCTGACAAACTCAGTTGTCATAATACTTCCTGCGCTGTCTTCGGGATATTTTAACAGCTCGTTTATTGTTTTACGCCTTTCAGGCGTTACGTGGCGAAGTATTCTTTTTACAACGTTTGCGGGCATCTCACCTACAAGGTCTGCCGCATCGTCCATATAAAGCTCATCAAGCACTTCCTTAAGCTCGCTGTCGCTGAAGCTGTGAATCAAAAGCTCCTGCTGGTCATCGTCCATCTCGACAAAGGTATCTGCCGCAAGTTCCTTAGGCAAAAGCCTGAAAAGCAAGGGCACCGTTTCTACCTCTGTTTCTTCCAGGATGGCTGCTATATCGGCAGCGTGCATTGTTTCAAGCACATCCCGAACGGAAGTGTATTTCTTTTCTTCAATTAAACGCTTTAGTGTTTCCACCATAGTATTATTTGTGATTTCTTCCATGTTAAGCCCTCCTATCTTTCCGATTTTACAGAAAGCAGGCAAATTAGGCCACGGGCAAAATTAAAGGAAGCCGTCGGCTTCCTTAATGCTTACAGTGATTTTGCGAAATGAACGCAAAAAACACACCGCCCGCATCGTCGGCCGATAATTGCACTGCTACTACCTCCTGCGTCCATTCCATTCACCTCACAAAAAAATAATTTTATCCAAAATAATACACTTATATAATATAACCAAAACAGTCTTTTTGTCAACTATTTCTTGCTACAGAAATCAGCTTCTCTTAAAAAGTTTTTTCATTTTCTCTTCAATGCGTTTTCTCCTGAGCTGCGTTTCCTCTTTGTCAACAGTGTAGGAGTTTCCGTCAAAGAGGACTACATCGCCCTCTTGAGCATCACCAAGCAAAGTCGCTTCAATATTGATTGTGGTACCGGTTTCTTTTTCGAGCACCGCAAACGGGCCTTCAAATCTGTCAATTATATATTTTTCCAATTAAAACGCCTCACTTAGTCTGGTTATGGGCTGCAAGTGTTTCGGTAAATATATGGCTGCCGTCATTCTTCTTTGTATCGGTATGATAATACAGATAGCTGTGGCTATCTGGCTCCATCGCCGCACGGATAGACTCTGCCCCGGGGCTACAGATAGCACCCACGGGAAGACCATCAATTCTGTAAGTGTTATAGGGGGAGTTTACCTCCAAATCCTTGTAAAGCACCCTTTCCACGTCGTACATTCCGTCAGAAATTGCATAAACAACGCTTGCGTCAATCTGAAGACGCATACCTGTTCTTATTCTGTTTTGCAAAACACCAGAAATCATAGTACGCTCGCTGTCAAGCTTTGATTCACGCTCGATAAGCGATGCAAGCGTAATTATCGTATCCATAGGAGTTTTGTCCTTGTTATACTTTTTAAGCTCATTATACTGCTTTTCAAATTCGCCAAGCAGTACATCTATAATCTCGTGTGCAGTGGCAGTCTTTTTAATTGTGTAGGTGTTCGGGAACAAATAACCCTGCAATTTGTATTTTACATTTTTGTTATCCGGAATATCTTTTATGAAATCAAAGTAGAATTTCCCGTTTTCAAGCTCATTTAAAAAGTCTTCTTTTGTTACAAGACCAAGATTTTCAACACGCTCAGCTATCATTTCTGCACTGAAGCCCTCAGGTATAAGAAGAGTTACACCCTCCACCTGAGCGGTCGGTCTTGCAAGTATATCTATAACCTTACCGTAGCCAAGGTTTTCTTTCATAACGAAGGTTCCATAGTTAAGATTTTGCTTTTTCTCAGATTTGCTGAGTTTAAGTCTGAAGGCAATCTCACTTTTTATAACCTTGTTATCCTTTAAAATTTCAGCAATCGTTTTGCCAGATGCCCCCTTGGGAATTTCAACCGTTACTTCTTTTCCGCCATCTGAAATATCGGCGTACTCTTCATAAATTACAACCGCATTGTATACCACAACCACAAGGATTACGGCTATTATTAAAATAAGCAGTTTCTTCAAATTCATGAAACTCTCTCCTATCTTTTGCTAGTATATATAAAATTATAGCTTAGTTATACAGTAAAGTCAAACAAAAAAGAAGCGTTCCGCTTCACCCGTGTCGCGATAAAATTTGTAATTTCCTAATTACAAAAAAACATACTCACTTCTGAGTATGTTTTCTGCAAGGTATGTGAAATTTAAACTATTTAAAAGCACTTCTTCTCTCTCGGTTTCAAAATAAGGCTGATCTGTAAAACAGTACGGTTTTGTTAAATCCCTCTCCGAAAACATAACGCAACCGCTTGCATTCCCGTGCCTTCTTGAATACCTTTTCATAAGGCTTTCGATGTCTTCAGCAATTACGCTTCCCTCTCGGTGATTTCCAAAGCTGAACGACTCGGAATAATACGCAATACCGTCTTTAAGCTCATAAATCACGAAAGCATGACCTGCTCCGGGCCTTGATGCACTGTAGCCCGACTGTATAGGAAAGCTGATAACAATATTTTTCAAGTCGTTACCATACTTTTCAGCCAACTTCTCAAGACAATCTGCGCCACTTTCACTGTAAGCATAATATCCTGTGGGAGTTATTGTCAAATCCTTAAGGTTACCATACCATTTGTTGCCGTTACCGTGAAAATCAAACTCGTCATTAAGTATTCCCATTGCGTGAAGCTGAAGTCTTACATAAGTTCCGCAGTAACCGCTGAAGCTCCTGCGACCAAAGCTTTGCTTTGCTGTTTTGTATATCTGTGCTCCGTACTGCTCAAGCGACTGCGAAACAGGGTTATCCTGTGCAAATGCGCTTATCATCGGCAATGCGGATAGGATTGCAAGCATTAAAACAACGCTCACAATTCTTTTTAAAATACTCATTAAATCTCTCCTTACTGCGTGTTTTTACCACACATCAGGGAGAAGTATACCACATTTTCGTAACAAAATCAAGTATTTTTTAAAACTTTTTTAATAATTTCTTAACAATTTAACTTCTGGCAAAAAATTAGCGGTGCTTAAACACCGCGTTTTTTTTAGTTGAAAGTTACCTTGAACCACTCTGTCATTTCGTCATAATTTTCGACATCACAAGACAGTTTTTCGTACAGCGCATGAATTTCGTCGAGGAGCTGCCCCATCTCCTCCACGGGAGGCTCTACAAAAATTCTGTCGTGTTTTGTTGCCATCTGACGTTGTTTATCAAGCAAAAGCTCCTCGTAAAGCTTTTCTCCCGGACGAAGTCCGACATATTCAATCTTGATATCAACATCAGGAACTAAACCACTTAATTCGATAAGGTTTTTTGCCAGGTCCACAATTTTAACAGGTTCACCCATATCGAGAATAAATATCTCACCGCCGTTTGCAAATGCTCCTGCCTGCATAACAAGCTGAACAGCCTCGGGGATGGTCATAAAGAATCTGTTTATATTGGGATGAGTTATAGTAACTGGCCCACCCTCTTTAATTTGCTTTTTAAAGAGTGGAATAACACTGCCGTTACTTCCAAGCACGTTACCGAAACGCACTGCCGCATACACGGTTTTTGTCTCGTTCTCTCGCTGACGAAGCGCAAACTGCTGCACAACCATCTCGGCAATACGTTTGCTCGCACCCATAATATTAAGAGGATTTACCGCTTTATCTGTTGAAATAAGAACAAAACGCTCTGCCTTATATCTTTCACACGCTGAAGCAACATTGTATGTACCATATACATTATTTTTAATTGCTTCCTTGGGGCTGTCCTCCATAAGCGGAACATGCTTGTGTGCTGCCGCATGGAATACTACCTTGGGCTTATATTTCTTAAACACCTCATCAATACGCTGTGTATCACGCACTGAACCTATAAGAACGTCCAATGTGAGATTGGGATATTTCTTTCTCAGCTCCATCTGAAGGTCATAGGCGTCATTTTCGTAAATATCAAATACTATAAGGCGCTTGGGATTGTAGTTTACTATCTGACGGCAAAGCTCACTTCCTATGCTGCCACCGCCGCCTGTTACAAGAACAGTTTTGTCATTTATATATCCAAAAATCTCTTCTCCGTCGATAAGCTGTTCATCACGCCCCAAAAGCATCTGAGGGGTTACCTCACGGGTTTTTGTAAGATTTACCTTACCCGTTACGAGTTCCTCGTACGATGGCACGGTAGAAACCTTAAGCCCCGTTTTTTTACACTTTGTTATAAGATCCGTTTTATCATTAACAGTTATAGCAGGAATTGCAATAATAATCTCATCAATTTTGTTTTCTTTGCAAGCCCATTCAATATCCTCACGGTTACCTACTATCGGGACACCGCTGATACGCATACCCTGCTTACTTACGTCATCATCAATTGCGGCAACGGGGTTTATTTCACCAAGATGCTGAAGGCTTTTGATAAGAGAAAGACCCGTATCTCCTGCTCCTACTATAAGGACTTTCTTTTTTTTCGACATTTTCTTTGAATGAGACTTCATTTGCATATAATTACGGACACTTGAAGCTAAAAATCTTTCAATAGTAAATCCGATATAGCATAGCAGGAGTATTATGATATAGGTGGAAAACGGGAACCTGCCGTCTTTTAAAATAAGAAGTTTTGACAAAGCTCTTGCAACTGCAACTCCCACTGTCGTTGCTATATATAGTGATATGTAATCTCGCAGCGAGGAGTAACGCCATGATATCACGTAGCAATTAAAAAGCCCAAGAGATGAGCAGACCGCAATTATCAATATGATAATTGCTTTGATGTTATCTTTTATAATCGACAAACCAACCGCATTGAAAGAATTAAATCGAAGTGCATTGGCAGCCTCAACAGCAAGTAAAATAACAACCAGGTCAAAGAAGAGGAAAATAAATATTCGCTGTAAATTCTTTATTTTTATAGATGTTGAATAACGCATAAGCTTTATCCTTTCAGACATAATATATCCTTTTTATTATATTATATAAAATT
>JAZRPN010000052.1:0-15805 GCA_045649225.1 Clostridia bacterium
ACACTTGTCTTCCTAAGACCGCTTGGCCTCCGACTTCAGTATGCCATATCTCAAAAAGGGCGGAAAGATTATTGTTAACACACAACAAATCAACCCGATGCCTGTAATTACAGGTCAGGCAAAATACCCAGAAAATATTGAAGAAAAAATTAAAAGTAAGGTAGAATATGTAGGCGTTGATGCTCTTAAAATTGCAAAGGAAGCAGGAAACGCAAAAGCAGTAAATGTTGTACTTATCGGTGTTATGGCAAAGAGCACAGACATCCCTTACGAAAAATGGGTTGAAACAATTAAAACAACTGTTCCTGAAAAGTTCCTTGAGGTTAATCTTAAGGCATTTGAATTAGGTTATAACTTAGCATAATAAAAAGGTTCACGGTTTCACCGTGAACCTTTTTTACTTTATCAAATTTAAAACGCACGCCGCTACCAAGAATGTGAATACAACGCACATAATACTTCCCAAAACTATGGGGAATTTGCTTTTTTTATCTGCGTGCACCATAATGGGCCTTTGCAAATCTTCTAAATACATCCGGACAATTTTCTCTGCTTCGCTAACGGCGTCAGTTTCGGTGCAATCGGTGTCATCACGCAGTATAAAAATTGCCTGCTCGATTTTGGGGGATTTTATATTGTTGAGCACTACAATTTTTCGTGTGTTGTTATTCAATCAAATCACTCCTTTTTTTATAATTATGTACACACCTGCGTGGCTGTAAACATATAATTATTCAATATATGCAGCAACGACAGTTATATCATCGCTGATTTTCTCTGCTGATGCTTTTTTAGCCTCGGCAAGAATTTTTTGTGCAAGCTCCTGAGGCTCGGTGCCGTCGTACTCTTTGATTAGCTTGTGGATTGAGTACGCTCCCGAGTTTTCTGCTGCGCTTACACCGTCAGATACAAGGACTATCATACTTCCGTGCGATGACGGCACAGAGAAGAAAAGTGTGTCATCATCTGAGGCAGTGCCGGCGGGGAGGGTGCGTGCATCAAGGCGGGTAACAGTGTCTCCGCACTTAGCGTATGTATCGGCACCGCCGCATTTGTAGAATTTACTGCTTCCGTCGTCAAGGCTAATAATACAAAGGTCTATTGCGGCAATAGTTCCCGTTGAAGAAAAGACAAGCATTGAGTTTATCATATTTATTGCGGTCTGCGGATTGAGACCTGTTTCAAGAAGCCTCATAAGAAGAGAGGCACAAGCCTTGCTTTCTTCACGGGCAATATCTCCGCTTCCCATACCGTCGCATAAAATGATTGCGTAGGTATGTCTGTCTAAAAGTGCGTAGATTGCGTAATCTCCGCTTCTTTTTTTGTTTGCTTTTATAGCGCTTGCAATTGCTGCAGTAATAGAAAACTCAGGCTTTACAACATACATATGCGAACATTCTCCACACATACGAAGGCCTGTCCTTACAAAAGGTTTGCCGATGCAATTTTCAAGCACCTTGCAAACGGCGTTTTCACATCTTCCGAAGCCGCCACAGTTTTCAAGTGATATGCGTATCTGCATTTCGTCTTCCTGCCCGCTTACATAAACCTCGCTTGCGGTAATCCCATCCTTTTTAAGTCGATACATTATCTCGTCAGATGCTACGATATCGCAATCGGGAGTATCGATAGCTTGTTTACTCATTGATCTTAACATCTGTGAAATGCCCGAAAAACTGTTGTATACACATTTTCGGTATTCCTCCATACGACTTGTCCAGACACAATCATTTTTGTAAACATCAAACATCAGGGAAAAGTCTTTTATAAACTGTTCTCCGCGGAGACAGTGAGCGGGAGCATTGTCCGGATGTAGAGCTTCGCCGTTTTCCACCTTTTTTGTGAGTGCGTCCAGTGCCTCGCGGGTTGCAAGGCTATCACGCCCCCAGCAGTATTTTCTCAGCCCGCACCCTGAGCATACTCTGTGGGCGGTGCGACGATAGAGTAAAATTTTATTTGTCTCTTCATTGTTGTGGAGTGCAGAAATTTTTTTGAAATCATTTTCGCATTTGGCTATTGTGCCTGATGCAAAGGCTAGCTTGTTAGCCGTAAAGCCTGAATTTGGGTGCGTTAAGCTGCCAATGTTTGTTATTGCATCGTAGATTCTTTTGGGCATACAATAAAGAATTACGGCGGCAAGCAGTGTGTCAAATATATTTATAAGAATTTCGGTTGAACCGTTTGAAAGTATTGTTATAACGGCGTTTGCCATTATAAAGGAGATGCAGCTTGCCCATTTTCCGTGCCTTGAAAAATAACCCGCACAAAGACCCGAAAAAGCAAACGATGCAGCACAGGCATCGATACGCCCTCGGCTGAGACAACAGATAATACCCATTATTATACCTGCACTGCATCCGTGCAGACTTCCAAAGCTTGTTGCAAATGCAAGCACAGTAAGAACACAAAGAGTTCCCGTAACGGAAAACACTCCTGCAATGCCTGCCTCACCAAATCCGCAGATAACTCCGCCCATAAGAAATGAAAGCGAGACTGTTTCCTCCGTGGTAAGTGTACGACGCACATTAAGTGAAAAAATCAGAGAGGATGCAATCGAAAAAGCCCTTACGGCAAGCCAGAGAGTTGCACACTCAACTATTAAAACCACAAGGTCGTATATGAGAGGATAACCTCCAACCGACATTGTTGCAAACAACAAAAAAATACCTGAAACAAATAAAGAGCACATCGAAAGCAGAGCACGGCGGTCGATCATCTTCGGCTTGTTTTTTATAAGTTTTTCGTATATAAGTGAATATATTACTGCCGCAATTATGTACTTTCCAATGCTTTGAATAGAACTTCTGCGCATTATAAGCCCTAATACTGAGAATAAAGCACAAAGGTAGGCATCGTTTCTTTCATATACAGAGGCAAAAAAGGCAAAACCAAGCGGAGTTGCGCCCCCGATAAGCTTGGTGCCCGAGAGTAAAAAAGCACAAATACAGCGTATAAGCGTCTGATGCGAGTAGTGCTTTTTAAGCAAATCAAACAGAGTGTTTTTACGGGTAAAGCGTTTTCTTTTTTCTTTTTTTATAAGCGGCTTTAATTCAGTGTTATTCATTAGTTATACCATCCCTTCAGCGTACTGATTAAATTTTATCACTTAGGGCATGGTGATTTTTGTCAAACGGTGTAAAGAGTAAAAAAACTTTTCGCCAATATATTTTAAAATTTGTTAATTTATTTGGAATTAAGCCTTGAATTTGAATCAAGCTTTGGTATAATAGGTGAGAAAGGGTGTTTTGTATGAGTAGAAAAGTGCATTCTGTTGATATGACAACGGGCAGTCCGCTTAAACATATATTGAGATTTGCAATTCCGCTTATTTTTACAGGATTACTTCAGAGCTTCTACAATTCTGCAGATATGGTGGTTGTCGGAAGATTTGCGGGTGAAAATGCTCTTGCAGCAGTTGGGTCGACATCTTCTGCGATAAACCTTATAATAAATCTGTTTATCGGCATGTCAACCGCAGCGGGAGTTCTGGTGGCACGTAAATTCGGCGCAAAGAACCAAAGTGGTGTTACAAAAGCCGTACATACTGCCATTGCGCTTAGCCTGGTAGGAGGATTAATACTTACAGTAGTAGGATTTTTTGTTTCCGAGCCATTGATGGTAATTATGGGCGCACCAAAAGAAACCCTTTCGCTTTCTGCACTTTATATGAGAATATATTTTGCAGGTGCAATTCCGATGCTTTTGTATAACTTCGGCGGTGCAATCCTGCGTGGAATAGGGGATACAAAAAGGCCACTCATTTACCTTATCATTTCGGGAATAATCAACGTGGTATTAAATGTCGTGTTTGTTGCAGGCTTTGATATGAGTGTTTCGGGCGTTGCAATAGCCACTTTGATATCACAGACTGTTTCGGCAATACTTGTTTTGAGAGCGCTTATCGACACGGATGAGTGTTATAAGCTTTTTATTAAGAAACTTCACATATATAAGGCAGAGCTTTTGGAAATAATCAGGCTCGGAATTCCTGCGGGAATTCAAAGCTCGGTATTTTCGTTTTCTAATCTTATTATACAGTCTTCAATCAACAGCGTTGGTGCGATTGCTATGGCGGGAAATGCCGCAGCAGCAAGCATCGAGGGCTTTGTATATTTTTCAATGAATGCATTCTATCAGGCTTCTATCACATTTACGAGTCAGAACTACGGAGCGTATGATTTTAAGCGTATAAGGAAAGGCGTTTTAAGGAGTGCTCTCTCAGTAGGCACTTTAGGTGCAATACTTGGTATATTGCTGACGATTTTCGCAGAGGGTGTAGTTGGACTGTTCTCTGAGGTGCCTGAGGTTATAAGCTGTGGTGCTGTAAGGGTAAGGATTATATGCTCGTTGTATCTTCTCGTAGGGCTGATGGAGGTTGCAACAGGTGCGGTAAGAGGTCTTGGCTTATCAATAAGACCAATGATTATAACAATTGTATGCCTTTGCGGAGGCAGAATTATTCCCGTTTTGCTCTTCGGACCTTACAAGGATGTTGATGACCTTATAGTTTTGTACTTGTCATACCCGTTATCGTGGCTTATAACAACGATTGCAAACTATGCATTGTTTATTCTTACCTATAAGAGCAGAAAGAAAAAATATTTATCTCAAAGAGAAGAGGTTATGGCGTGAGTGAATTTAAACGCACTGTAATAGGAATACTTGCACACGTTGACTCGGGAAAAACTACACTTTCCGAGGCAATGCTCTATTCCTGCGGGGAAATTCGCCGTATCGGTCGTGTTGACCATAAGGATGCCTTTCTCGACACTGATAATATAGAAAGAGAACGAGGCATTACAATCTTTTCTAAACAAGCTGTAATTAAAACTGAAAATGCGCAGATTACCCTGCTTGATACACCGGGGCACGTTGACTTTTCGTCAGAAACTGAGCGTGCTTTGTGGGCACTTGACTATGCGGTGCTTGTAATCAGCGGGGTTGACGGCGTGCAAAGCCACACAGGAACTTTATGGAAACTTCTCAAGCAACACAGAGTTCCTGTTTTTGTGTTTGTAAATAAGATGGATATCTCGACTAAGAGTAAGAAAGAACTTGTGGACAATCTTACAGAAAAACTTGCTGCAGGCTTTGTTGATTTTACTGATGAGAACTTCTTAGAGGAAGTTTCAATGCATGACGAAAATCTGATGCAAAGTTATCTTGAGAGCGAAACGCTTGATGATGAGGCTGTCTCTCAGGCAATCGTCAGCAGAAAAGTTTTTCCGTGCTATTTTGGCTCAGCCCTTAAAAATGAGGGTGTTGATGCCTTGATCAAGGGAATAGAAAAATTCACGATGGAGAAAAAAGCACGAGAAGAATTTGGTGCAAGGGTATACAAAATAACTGAGGATGAGAAAAACGTAAGGCTTAGCTTTATGAAGATAACGAGCGGAAGTCTTAGCGTTAAAGATATAATAAATACGGGTGAAGAAGGGGAAAAGGTTAACGAAATCCGTGTTTATTCGGGAGCGGGTTACAAAAGCGTGCAAAAGGTATATCAGGGGGATGTTTGTGCGATTTGCGGCCTTGCGGGAACGCACAGCGGTCAGGGACTTGGCATTGAAAAGGACGCCCCAACGCTTAAACTTGAACCTGCATTTATCTATAAAATCATACCGAAAAACTGCTCCGATATGCGAGTTGTGCTCGGTCAGCTTAAAAAACTGGAAGAAGAGGAAAACCAGCTTCGTGCAACGTGGAATGCAACGCTCGGTGAGATTCAGTTGCAGTTGATGGGCGAAGTTCAGCTCGAGGTTTTAAGGGACAGACTTAAAGAGCGTTTTGGTCTTGAGGCAGATTTTGACGAGGGTTCAATAGCCTACAAAGAAACGATATCGGGAAAAGCAGAGGGTGTTGGACATTTCGAGCCGCTCAGGCACTACGCCGAGGTACATCTTTTGCTTGAACAGCTTCCCCGCGGCAGCGGTATGGTTTTTGAAACAGATTGCAGCGAGGATTTACTGGGTCGCTCCTGGCAGAGGCTTATCCTTACACATCTTAAAGAAAAGGAGCATATCGGAGTTCTTACGGGTTCACCGATTACAGATATTAAAATAACGCTCAAGTCAGGCAAAGCAAGCCTTAAGCATACCGAGGGCGGCGATTTCAGACAGGCAACCTACAGGGCAGTACGCCACGGACTCAGAAATGCGGTAAATGTGCTTTTAGAGCCTTATTATGATTTTACGCTTGAAGTTCCCGTAGATGCTACGGGCCGTGCGATGACAGATCTCGAGCAGATGAAAGCGAGCCTGAATCCGCCTGAAATCAAAGGTGAGATATCGGTGCTTACGGGTCGTGCGCCGGTAAAACAGATGTGCCACTATCAAAGAGAGGTTACGGCATATACAAAAGGTGTGGGGGTTCTTTCTGTTATGCCCGGTGGGTATGAGGAGTGCGTAGGTCCCGAGGAAGTGATTGAGGATATCGCTTACGATTGCGACGGTGATATAAATAACACGGCAGACTCTGTCTTTTGTTCGCATGGGGCAGGCTACACGGTGCCATGGAGTGAAGTTTATGACAATATGCATCTTGAAAGTATATTCAAGGAAAAATCAGACGATTTTACTCCCATAAACAGACCAATTCCAAAACGCTCATATACAGATGAGGAGCTTATGGAGATTTTCGAGCGGACATACGGAAAGATTGAGCATAAAAATTACAATGCAATCCGTCCGCCAAAAAAAGAAAATCCGCAAAAGAAGATGCGGGCTGTCCCGCAAAAGCAGTCGCCCGAATATCTTTTGATTGACGGCTATAATATCATTTTTGCGTCGGATGAGCTCTCCAAAGTAGCAAGGGAAAATCTTGAGGATGCAAGGCTTATGCTCATTGAAAAGGTGTGCGACTACAGTGTTTTTAGAAAGTGCGAGATAATACTTGTTTTTGACGCCTACAAAGTAAAGGGCAGTGTGCGCGAGGTTGAAAAGGTTCGGGATATAAGTGTTGTTTACACAAAGGAAGCTGAGACCGCCGATGCATATATCGAAAAGATTACGCGTGAGCTTGGTAAAAAGCATATTGTGCGTGTTGCAACGTCTGACGGAGTGGAGCAGATGATTATTTTAGGCAACGGTGCACAGCGTCTACCCGCATCTGCATTTATCAAGGAACTAGACGATGTTTCAAAAGAAATACAGGAGCTTCTTAAAGATTATAAATTTTAAAGGAAGTCCTTGACTAAACACAGAAAAAGTTATATAATCATATGGATAAAGTTATTTACTTTAATAATTTAGATAAAGGGGAGATTTTTAATGTCCAGACAGAAAAAAACTATGGACGGCAACACCGCAGCGGCTTACGCGTCTTATGCGTTTACTGATGTTGCTGCCATATATCCCATTACACCTTCCTCAAACATGGCTGAGGTTACAGATGAATGGGCAGCAAAGGGTAAGAAGAATATCTTCGGCAGAACAGTAAAGATTGCTGAAATGCAGTCTGAGGGCGGTGCTGCAGGTGCAGTTCACGGTTCTCTTACAGCAGGTGCTCTTACAACTACTTATACAGCATCTCAGGGACTTCTTCTTATGATTCCCAACATGTATAAAATTGCAGGTGAGCTTTTGCCGTCAGTTATCAACGTATCTGCTCGTGCTCTTGCATCACACGCACTTTCAATTTTCGGTGATCATCAGGACGTATACGCATGCCGTCAGACAGGTTATGCTATGCTTTGCTCTGCTAATCCCCAGGAAGCTATGGACCTCGGTGCAGTAGCTCATCTTACAACACTTAAGGCGAGAGTTCCTTTCCTTCATTTCTTTGATGGTTTCAGAACTTCTCATGAATATCAGAAGGTTGAATGCTGGGACGACGAACAGCTTAAAAAGCTTGTTGATATGGATGCAATCAATGCTTTCCGTCGCCGCAGTCTTAACCCCGAGCATCCCGCTCAGCGTGGTACTGCTCAGAACCCAGACGTTTTCTTCCAGGCAAAGGAAGCAAACAACAAGTTCTATGATGCAGTTCCTGACCTTTGCCAGGAATATATGGACAAGGTTAATGCTGAAATCGGCTCAGACTACAAGCTCTTTAACTACTACGGTGCAGCTGACGCTGAGCACGTAATCATTGCAATGGGCAGTGCCTGCGATACAATCCAGGAAACTGTTGACTATCTTGTAAAGAACGGTGCTAAGGTTGGTCTTATCAAAGTTAGACTTTACAGACCTTTCAGTGCTAAGCACCTTATCGATGCTATCCCTGCTTCAGTTAAGAAGATCAGTGTTCTTGACAGAACTAAAGAATGCGGTAGCGTTGGTGAGCCTCTTTACCTCGACGTTGTTGCTGCTCTTCGCGACAGCAAGTTCAACGATGTTGAAATCTTTGGCGGCCGCTATGGTCTTGGTTCAAAGGATACAACTCCTGCTCAGATTATTGCTGTTTACAAGAACAACGATAAGAAGAGATTTACAATCGGTATCAATGATGATGTAACATTCACATCTCTTGAAATCACAGAAAATCCCGACACTACTCCTGCAGGTACAACAAGCTGTAAGTTCTGGGGTCTTGGTGCTGACGGTACTGTTGGTGCTAACAAGAACTCAGTTAAGATTATCGGCGACCATACAGATATGTACGTTCAGGCTTACTTTGACTATGACTCAAAGAAGTCAGGCGGTCTTACAGTATCTCACCTTCGTTTCGGTAATTCAAAGATCACAAGCACATATCTTATCAACAAGGCTGACTTTGTTGCTTGCCACAAGGCATCTTACATCAGAAAGTATGACATGGTAAGCGATGTTAAGCCCGGGGGAGTATTTCTTCTTAACTGCCCCTGGACAAAGGCTGAAGAATTTGAAGCTCATATCCCCGGTCAGGTTAAGCGCTACATCGCAGAGAACAACATCCAGTTCTACGTAATCGACGGTGTTGCTATCGGTAAGGAAATCGGTCTTGGTAACAGAATTAACACTGTGCTTCAGTCTGCATTCTTCAAGCTTGCTAACATCATCCCCGCTGACGATGCTATCAAGTACATGAAGGACGCTGCTACAGCTTCTTACTCAAAGAAGGGTGAAGCAATCGTTAAGATGAACCACGACGCTATCGATATGGGTGCTCAGAAGGTTGTTAAGGTTGACGTTCCTGCTTCCTGGAAGGATGCTAAGGATGAAGACCTTGCTGTTAAGGTTGACGGCCAGGGAAGACTTGTTGACTACATCAACAACATCCTTAACCCCATCAACTCTTTCGCAGGTATGAAGCTTCCTGTATCAGCATTTGTTCCTTATGCTGATGGTGAAGTTCCGCTTGGTTCTTCTGCATTTGAGAAGAGAGGTATCGCTATCGACGTTCCCGAATGGAGAAGCGAAAACTGTATCCAGTGTAACTTCTGTTCTTATGTATGTCCTCACGCTTGTATCCGTCCTGTAGTTCTTACAGAGGAAGAAGCTAACAATGCTCCTGAAGGCATTAAGTATATCAATATGACAGGTCTTAACGGTCTTTACTTTGCAATGGCAGTATCTGTACTTGACTGTACAGGTTGTGGCTCTTGTGCAAACGTATGTCCCGGTAAGAAGGGAGAGAAGGCTCTCGTTATGCAGCCTCTCGAAACTCAGGAAGCTCAGCAGGCAGTATTTGATTACGGTATCAAGGTACCTTCAAAGCCTGAAGTTCTTGAGAAGTTTAAGGAAACAACAGTTAAGGGTAGCCAGTTCAAGCAGCCTCTCCTTGAGTTCTCAGGCGCTTGCGCAGGCTGTGGTGAAACACCTTACGCTAAGCTTGTAACTCAGCTTTACGGCGATAAGATGTATATTGCAAACGCAACAGGTTGTTCTTCAATCTGGGGTGGTAGCTGCCCGTCAACTCCTTACACAGTTAACGAAAAGGGCGAAGGTCCTGCTTGGGCTAACTCACTCTTTGAAGACAACGCAGAATACGGCTACGGTATGTATCTTGCTCAGAATACTCTTCGTGAAGACCTTGTATCTAAGGTAGAAGCAGTTGCTGAAAAGGCTGACGATGCAGGTAAGGCTGTAATTGCTAAGTACATCGAAACCAAGGAAGATGTAAATGCTAACAAGGTTGCAACTGCAGAGCTTGTTGAGGTTCTTGCTAAGATGAACACTCCTGAAGCAGCAGAAATCCTTAAGGATAAAGAATATCTTTCTAAGAAATCTGTATGGATTCTTGGTGGCGACGGCTGGGCATACGATATCGGCTACGGCGGTCTTGACCACGTACTTGCAAGCGGCGACGATGTAAACATCCTTGTATTTGATACAGAGGTTTACTCAAACACAGGCGGTCAGTCATCTAAGGCTACACCTACCGGTGCTATTGCTAAATTTGCTGCAGCAGGTAAGGAAGTTAAGAAGAAAGACCTTGCAGCTATCGCTATGAGCTACGGTTATGTATACGTTGCTCAGGTTGCTCAGGGTGCTGACTACAACCAGTGTATGAAAGCTTTTGTTGAAGCTGGCACATACAACGGTCCTTCTATCGTAATTGCATACGCTCCGTGTATCAACCACGGTATCAAGGGCGGTATGAGCATTGCTCAGACAGAAGAAAAACGTGCCGTTCAGGCAGGTTACTGGCACCTCTTCCGCTTCGACCCGAGAAGAAAAGCAGAAGGTCTCAATCCCTTCCAGCTTGATTCTAAGGAGCCTACAGAAAGCTACGAAGAATTCCTTATGAACGAAGTTCGTTACAACTCACTTGCTCGTTCTAACCCCGATAGAGCAAAGGCACTCTTCGCAAGCGCAGCAGAAACTGCAAAGGCTAAGTATGCTGAACTCGTTGAGCGTGCAAGCAAGTAATTGAAAATTGCTTAATAAATAAAAACACCGCAGAGATAATCTGCGGTGTTTTTTTGTTTTAGAAAATGTAAACAAATAGTATCTGATAAACTTATTTTTCGTCCCCAATGCACATTAAGCACGGTTTATATCCCTCTTCCTGAAGCTTATCCAGTGTACACTTAGTTAAATTATTCTTATGCTTAACAACTATACAAAATTTTTTATGGTATTTTTTTCCGGAGGATGTTATATAGTATGTTTTATCTGATGTTTCAAAGATTGATACATCTCCAGCAACAGAGCTTGTAGATGGGTTGGTTTCGGGATTAATCATAAATAAGAGACACAAAAGAAAAATTATTACCGTTATTATGGTAGCTAATAGCTTCCATTTTATCAATATAAGCATAAATAGCTTAAAGCTGATTCCCGGCCTTTTTAAATAACAGGAGAATTCATTTGCGAATTCTTCTCTTTTTATTTTTGAATAATTTAGTTGGTGGCTTTCAAAATGAGGATCTAAAATGTGCCCAAGTTCGTGGCGCAAAAGCAAACATTTATCTTCTTCGAAAACACCTTCATTCAAAAACACAAATCTCAGGCTGTTTTTTACATATAAAAATGAATCACTATGCTCAATCTCTTTTTCAATTTCCAGTTTTTTTATAAGCTCAGCCACATATTCAGAATTGCTATGCTTCTTATACTCAATAAATGTAAAACCGTTAAGTTCAATAATATGTTTAAGCTCATCTAAATCAGGTGATGTGAAAAGCCTGTTTTGAAATAATGTCTTATATGCTATACGCTTGGGTAAATTATTTATCATTGCCAGTGTTGCCTTTTATCCTTTCGACTAAATCCAAGATTAGTTTTTCGTCATCTGTAAGTGGTTTGCTTGAAGAAATACTGCCATATGCTGCAATAATTGCATCCTTCAAAGAAAAAGAACGAACACGCAAGTATTCCGTTTCAGCTACAGACGCTACTGTGTGTTTGCCAATGTCATCAAGTGAATTATAAATTTTTATAGTCGACAATAATTTATCGTCAATAACAACAGGGAGGTCATCAATAGAATAAATATCTAACTGTTTTAAGATTTTGCTTACCATACCATAGTTAGATGACGATATCCCTTTTTTTAAAATAAAGTTAATTGTAGTTCGCGGAATATCAATATGCCTAGAAAAGTTTTCAATAGTCCCAAACTTTTCTTTTATCCTTTTACGAATAAGTTCACTGCAAGTATCCAATCTAATCACTTCCTTAGATATATATTACAATAAAACACAAAATTGGTCAATATATTAATAATATCTGTTGACAAATATAGCTTTGATGATATAATAAAAAGACAATAGAATACACAAAGACACACGAAAAAGACGGCAAAACGCACATAATTTAAAAGTTTTTGACAACTCCTGAAATATTTTTATGTTTGTGGTAAAATAATAACATAATTAAGGAAAGGAAGTTGTTCAAATGTTTAAAACAATAACCCAGGATTTAATTGAAAATTTCAGAAATCATCTAATTAACGAAGAAAAGGCTTCTGCTACACTGGAAAAGTATATGCGTGACATCAGAACTTTTTACGAATGGACTTGTGAGTCCGAAGTCGACAAACGCAAGGTACTTGACTACAAAGAATACTTAACTGGTAAATTTGCTCCGACATCGGTTAATTCGGTTTTATCTTCTCTCAACAGTTTTTTTGAATTCAACAACTGGCACGAGTTGAAGGTTAAAATGCTCAAAATCCAAAAACAGATTTTTGCACAGAATGACAAGGAATTGTCAAAATCAGAATACGAAAGATTGCTTGATGCTGCAAAAGCAAAGAGCAACAAAAGATTGTATCTGCTGATGCAAACTATATGTGCAAGCGGAATACGGGTATCAGAGCTAAAGTATATAACCATTGATGCAATAATGCAGAGAAAAGCTATTATTAACTGCAAAGGTAAAATGAGAGTTGTTATTTTACCCAGAGAGCTTTGCAGAATGCTGACAGAATACGCGAAAACTCAAAAAATAACAAGTGGTTCTATTTTTGTTACTAAAACAGGAAAACCACTTGATAGAAGTACTATTTGGAAAATGATGAAGTCGCTTTGTGAAAGTGCAGGAGTATCTAAGGATAAAGTGTTTCCGCATAATTTAAGGCATCTTTTTGCACGAACCTTTTATACTCTTCAAAAAGACATAGTAAGACTTGCAGATATCTTAGGTCATTCGAGCGTAAACACCACCCGTATATATACGATGGAAAGCGGTGAAATTCACCGCAGGCAAATTCAAAAATTAGGACTTTTACGAATATAAAATAAATCCCACATAATCGAAATTATGTGGGATTTTTATATCCGGATTCAATATTTACGATGCTCATATTTTAGCATCTTCAGGGGAGTTTGTCAATGCTTTGCGATTATTTTGTAAAAAAATCGTTACTTTACATAAAAAACACATAGCCAAACAGACCGGTTTTATAAAATTGACAAAAAACCGGTCTAAAAGCTATGCAGTTTTTTAAAAAATATGTGCTTGCCATGGGTATTTGTTCCTTTTGATATCAAAATCATTATGCTATGCAACATAATTTCGATTATGTGGAAATCGCCTTCTCACATAATTTCGATTATGTTACATGGCATTTTTTTTGTTGCCATATGTAACGAGCGTTACATAACGTTGATGTGGTGATAAGTATTATATGAAAGGGTTGAATCAGGATGGACAGTTTTGACGCATCCAACAAGAAAAAAGCAATTATTGCAACAACTTGGGAATACCTTTTGAACACGGGTTTGGCGAATGCCTCAGTAGGTGATTTGTGCAGGGAGGCAAAGCTTGCACAAAGCAGCCTGTACTATTGGTTTGAAAACAAAGACGATATTTGGATAAGTGCCGGGAAGTACGGCATCTCAAAAGTAGTTGATGCACTCCTTGATTTTACGCTTAGCCATATTAATGACATTCGTAAGTACTTCGATACGCTTTTAGACGAGGTTGAGAAGTACAAGTATGAGCTTCGCCTTGCGATACAGATTACGACCAGCCCCATATTTGGCGAACGTATGAGGGATAAGGCAATGGATTTCAGACTGTGGTATGAAAATTACGCAGGCGAACTAATCAGAATTTTCGGCTGTACACATTTGCAGGCTGAAACATTTATCTATTCAATTATTGCCTTTGTAATTGATTATGCAATTTGGGACGACAAGGAGAAAACTCAAATGCTCCTTGACAATCTGTACGACAGAACAATGAACGTCCTGAACGCAATGAAAACAAAGTAAAACGATCAGGCAAATTTTTTGGATAATTACTCGGCTTCGGCTGATTAATTATATGGAAACGGCATTCTTTTTCCCTACTAAGTGCATTTATATGGCAGTTACCTTTATTAAAAACGCCGTTTTCCATAATATTTATGGTAACTGCCGTATAGCACTATTGTAATTTGCAGTATGACAGGGATTGGTTTGAGGCATCTATTTGGAAGGTTGGGCAGTTAAATAATGATTTTTGAAAACGAAAATGACTTTATATTTTTACTCTTAGGAGCAGTTCTGGTGTTATGCATTGCGTTTATACTTCTTGTAAAGTTTATTGTGGAAGTGCAGCTGCCATTTATTGCCGAACGTGATTTTATACGTATGGAAATTGAGAGAACCTTCGGAGAAGAAAAAATAAAATGGGAAAATGAACTGAAATGGCTTTACCTATCGCATATTCCATTTATAGGAATGCGGCTTGTAGAGAAAAGCAGGGAAAAAATGGAAGAACAAGAATAGGCTACAATTCTCATATTGAGCTTTACATATATATGCTGCGTACGTGCAGAAACAGCAGCTAAAAAGACAATTTCTGTCCGTAAGCGAAAACGGTAATTTCGCAAAAAAACACTATGTAAAGGAGAAAAAAAGATGACATTAAGGAAAATTTTGTCCTTGCTCGTTGCTATGACGATGCTACTTAGTTGCGTCGGTATAACAGCAATGGCAGAGGGAAGCAATGTTGCTAAAGTCGGTAACACCGAGTATGCGACTATCGACGAAGCTATTGCAGCATGGACTAACGGTACAACCTTGACCCTGCTCTCTGATGTAACTCTGTCTGATGTGATCACGATCAAATCTACCGAGCATCACATTCTGAATCTAGGTACATACACTATGACCGCAGCGTCAGGTAAGAATGCGATTGAAATCATTGCTTCCGGTAATGGCTCTGCTGAACGATACGCAATTACGATTAACGCAGATTCCACCAATCCCGGTGGCATTAATGCGGGAAGTAAGTCAGTAATTTACTACGATTACTCCAAGGGAACTACTACCGGCGAAGATCGTCCGATCATTAAGATCAATGGTGGCGTATTTGCAGGTTCTACAACCGCTTTTTTAACTTATGGTATTTATTTCAAGGGTTCTGAAGCAAGAAAGTGTGCTACCCTTAACATAAGTGGTGGTACTTTCAACTGCTCTATCTATGGAACCGGTAAGTCTAAGCTGATCATTTCCGGCGGTACTTTCAATTACAGTGTTGGCTCTCAGGGAGACTCTACTGCCAACCGACTAATCTCCGGCGGTACTTTCAAGACCTTCGGCTTTATGACTGCTGACAGCAACAACACCAAGTTCTGGTTTGGCACATCTATGGGCAATAGTAATGTTGGTGTCTATGTTGACGATAACGGTTATATCGTTGTTGGCGGTAGCCCCATTACTGAATCTGGCGATACCTTTGAGGCATCATCCGCAAACTATAGCGGTGCAAGTAGCCTGTTGCAGTACAGCTCCGCTGTTAACAACGGCTTGTACTACACCAGTGTGAAAGAAGCTTTTGCTGACAATAACAAGGCTAGCGGCTCTGTTACCGTTTATGTTGATGAGCTGAATATGACCGACATAAACTACAAGGGCACTATTGTTGTTCCCGAGGGAGAAAAAATCACAATCATTGTTGAAGAGGATACAAAGCCTACATGGACTGTATCTGAAGGCGCCAATGTAACTTAT
>JAZRPN010000053.1:0-4879 GCA_045649225.1 Clostridia bacterium
ACCGTTCTCAATTCTGATTTCGGCAGGGTTTCCTACACAGAAGCAATCAAGCTTCTTCAGGAAAGCGGTGAAAAATTTGAATATCCTGTAGAATGGGGTATTGACCTTCAGACAGAGCACGAGCGTTATCTTACCGAAAAGATTTTCAAACGCCCCGTGTTTGTAATGGATTATCCTAAGGACATAAAGGCATTTTATATGCGTATGAATGATGACGGCAAAACAGTTGCCGCTATGGACTGTCTTGTTCCGGGCGTTGGCGAAATCATCGGCGGAAGCCAGCGTGAAGAAAGACTTGAGCTTCTTGAAAGCAGGATGGTTGAATTAGGTCTTGATCCTAAGGATTACTGGTGGTATCTTGACCTTCGCCGTTATGGCAGTGCAAAGCACGCAGGTTACGGCCTTGGTTTTGAGAGAGCACTTATGTATATCACAGGCATGCAAAATATCCGCGATGTTATGAGTTTCCCAAGAACGACTGGGTCGGCTGAATTTTAATGTACTGAGGTGGTTTTATGGCTTCACTCGCATATCTCGTAGTCGGTATACTTTTATTCTTTATTTCCTACAAAGAGCTTGGCGCTTCTGCCACTGCTACTTTGGTTGGAGTGCTTTTGTTAATCTATTTATGGAAAAGACGTGCCAAGATTTTAACAAGGCTTGCAAGTCAGTTTTACTTTATCTTTGGCAATGTAAAGATGGGTGGATTGCTTTACAATCTTGCTTACAAAACAGGCTATATGTCGCCTAACTGCAAAATATCATATTCTGCATTTTGTTTAAGAGAGAATATGTTTGAGCTTGGGGAACAGCTTTTAAACGAGGTAATCAGTTCAAGACGTTCTGCCGCTCCGGAAAAGCTTAACGCAAAGCATAACCTTGCGATACTTCTCTGGAAGAAGGGCGACCTTCCCTCTGCCATCAGTTTGATGGAGGTTGTACATAAACAGCAGTTTAATACCCCTACCTATGCATCTCTGGGTGTTTTGTATCTTGAGGACGCAAAGAAAACAGGCGAATATGAAAAGCATCTGCCGTTTATGATTGAGGCTTACGAGTATAACGATGAAGATAAGACTATCTGCGATAACCTTGGGGAGCTCTATATCTTGATGAATGAGCTTGAAAAAGCCAAGGACGTTTATGAAACACTTCTTAAAGTAAACTTTATCACACCTGTTCCATACTATCACTATGCACAAGTTCTTAAAGCGCTTGGCGATAAGGACGGGGCAAAATTCCAGCTTCAAAAAGCACTTAACTGCAAGTTCACAAGTGTTATTACCATAACAAAAGAAGATGTAGAGAAGGCTCTTGAGGAACTTGAAAACTAAGATTAATAAACAAAAAAAGGTCTGAAAAACAATTGTTTTTCAGACCTTTTTTTGTTTAATTACTTTTGCGTTATGGGCATTTTTAACTTTCCCTATTTTATATTCTCATTGTAATACCACTATTTGTAAGATTTGCAATTATCTTATCAATATGCTGCTGAACCTCTTCCATAGCAAGTGTTCTTTCGGGAGAAGAGAACGAGAATCTTACTGTTATCGATTCCACACCATCAAGCGAGTAGGTATCTACAAGCTTAACCGATGTAAGCTCGGAAATGTTTTCGCTCTTCCATGCAGACTCAATCTCAAAGTATTTCTTACCATTTGTGATGAGCGACAAGTCGTAGTCCATACCGGGGAACTTACTCGGCTCGTCATAAGAGAGTGCCTGCGGGCTTACAGTAGCAAAATCATCAAGGTCAATCTCAACGCAAACTGCCGCACAGTGTTTGTCAAGCTTTGCAAGGTTTGACGGATGAAGGGTGCACAAAACACCAAATTCTTTTCCGCCAATAGAAATCTTTGATGTATTCTTCGGATGCTGCCAGCTGTGCTTTGGTGCAATGCGTTCAAAAGCTACCTCGCTGTGTCTTATCTGAGCTGCGATATACTTTATAATCTCAACTGCCTTGAAGTAGAGAGTTTTCTCTGTCTCTGCCTTTGAGAAAAGCACAAAGCCAAGACGACGACGTTCGTTGCAGAGCTTTTCTTCGTTAACTCCGTCAACAACTCTGCCGGCTTCGAACAAACCAAAGGTCTGAGCAAACTGCTTGTTGTCATAAGCATAACCTAAAAGAGTTGGGAGCATTGAATTTCTGAGTGTTCCATTTTCAGGTGTTGCACTGTTTAGGATGGTAACATTCTCTTCAATATCAATGCCGAGCTTTTTGCACTTTGCACTGTCGCACCAGATGTATGAATGCACCTCGTGAAGCTTGTAGCGCTGAACGAGAATGTCCTTTATAATCTCACTGTCAGTCTTTATAACTGTATCTCTTACAGGTGTAAGAGCGCTCTTGGTTGTTGTAATCTGGAAGTTATCGTATCCGTAAATACGAGTGATTTCTTCTATAATATCTGCCTTGATGGTAACATCCTTTGTTGCACGCCATGAGGGTACCTTAACATCAAAAACATCGCCTGCGAGATTTACCTCAAAGCCAAGGTTTTTAAGTGTTGCAAGAATCTGACTGTCAGGAATGTCGATACCTGTATAGCGGTCAACGTAGGCCTTATCAAATGAAAGCTCAATTTCGTCGTACTTATTCACATACTCGTCAGTGAGAAGCGATGAAACCTTTGCCCCCTCGTCAATTTCCTGCAGAAGCTTTACAAAGCGTTTGATTGCATCGACAGTTATTTCGGGGTCGAGAATCTTCTCGTAACGCATACTTGCATCGGTACGAAGACCAATTTTAGATGATGACTTTCTTACGCTTACGCCATCAAAGTTTGCAGATTCAAGCACAACTGAGCTTGTATTTTCAACAATTTCAGAATCGAGTCCACCCATTATACCTGCAATCGCAACGGGCTCATTTCCATTATATATAAGAAGCGTATCGGTATCAATATCACGCTCAGCACCGTCAAGAGTTGTAAACTTTAAGTTTTCCTCAGGAGTGCCCACCTTGATACTGTCAATCTTACTTGCATCAAAAGCATGCATTGGCTGACCAAGTTCAAGCATAATGTAGTTAGTCAGGTCAGCAAGTAAGTTTATTGCACGCATTCCGCAGTAATAAAGACGAATCTTCATATTTACAGGGCTTTCGTTTTTGCTGATATCTGAAATCTGCAGGCAGGAATATCTGTATACCAAGTCTGCACGGGTAACTTTTACATCGATTTTATTGTCGCCGTCATATACAGGTTCTGCGAGAGAAAGTGGCTTTAAGGGCTTATTGGTAAGTGCTGCAAATTCGCGCGCTATACCGTAGTGGCCCCAAAGGTCAGGTCTATTTGTAAGTGATTTATTATCAACCTCAAAGATAATATCATCAATATCATAGATGCTCTTAAGGTCAGTACCATTTTTAAGAGATGGGTCAAGAATCATAATACCGCTATGGTCATCACTGATTCCAAGCTCTGCCTCGGAGCAGCACATACCCTCGGACTCAAAGCCTGCAACCATGCACTTTTTAATCTCGCCCTCGGGCACTCTGCCGCCTGCTTTTACAAATGCTACCTTAACGCCAAGCTGGGCATTGGGAGCACCGCATACGCAGTCATAGAGTCTGTCGCCGCCGTCAACCTTAAGTATATGAAGTTTTTTGGAGTCGGGATGCTTTTCAAACGAAACAATCTCGCCGACAACCACATTTTCCAAATCTTCTCCCTTGTGGAAAATATCTTCAACCTCTGCAGTAGAAAGGGTAAACTTGTGTATAAGCTTTTCTATATCTTCACCTGCAAGGTCAACATATTCTTTTATCCAATTCATTGAAACAAGCATTGTTTTGCCTCCTTATTCGTTTTCAAACTGTGATAATGACTTAAGACTTCCGCTGTTGAACATACGAATGTCCTTGATGCCATACTTCATCATTGCAAGTCTTGTAAGACCAAGACCGAACGCAAAGCCTGTGTACTCCTCGGGGTCGATACCGCCGTGCTTGAGCACATTGGGATGTATCATTCCACAGGGGCAAAGCTCGAGCCAGCCTGAATTTTTACACGACGGGCATCCGTCGCCGCCACAGATAAGGCACTGGATGTCAAGCTCAAAGCCCGGCTCTACGAACGGGAAAAATCCCGGACGAAGCCTTACATTAACATCTTTTCTGAAAACTTCAGAGAGCATTGTCTTCATAAAGTAAATAAGGTTTGATATGGAAATATCCTTATCAATCATAATACCTTCCATCTGGAAGAAGGTGTTTTCGTGGCACGCATCAGTAGACTCGTTACGGAAGCATCTGCCCGGGAAAATCGCACGGAGCGGAGCGCCGTATTTGCGCATAATTGCATTCTGAGCCGCAGAAGTGTGCGTCTTCAAAAGCTGATTTTCTGTGCTGAGATAGTAAGTGTCCTGCATATCACGAGCGGGATGATGCTTCGGGATATTAAGAGCCTCAAAGCAGTGGTAATCGTCAACAATCTCGTTATAGTCCTCAATTGCAAAGCCCATACCCCTGAAAATTCTCTCGAGGTCGCGCTGAACAAGAGTGATAGGATGATAAGAGCCTTTCTCAATATCTATCGGGAGCGATTCATCATACTGCTCGGCAGAGTCGATAATCCTCTGCTGTTCAGCCTTTACAATCTCTTCCCTTTTTTCTGAAATAGCCTGCTCTATCTCCTGCTTTAAGACATTGACGACACGACCGAATTCCTTCTTCTCCTCGTTGGGAACATTTTTAAGCTCACCCATGAGTGCGGCAATATGTCCTTTTTTGCCAAGGAACTCAATCCTTAATTCCTCAATCTGGTCGGAAGCGTTCAACGATTTTATTTTTTGTTCAAACAATTCCTTGATTTCCTGAGTTTTACTCACTGTATATACCCCCTGTAAAATTTATTAGCAAAAGAAGCGTGCCGCT
>JAZRPN010000054.1:0-10211 GCA_045649225.1 Clostridia bacterium
ATCCAGCACGTGCTGGTCTGGAAAACCGTACTCGTTATCCTTACCCACAGAAATTACTGCAACCTTAGGTGAAACTGCCTCAATATACTCCTCTGAGCTTGATGTAAGTCTCCCTTCATGGCCTACCTTTAAGATGTCGCTGTCAAGCTCAAGACCCGATGCAAGCATTTGCGCTTCGCTGTCCTGCTCGGCATCTGCCGAAAACAAAATATCAACATCACGGTAGCTTAGCCTTAAAACTGCAGAATAGTTATTGAGCTTTACATATTCCTTTTCATCGGGCGAAAGGCAAACACACTTTACATCGCCGTCAAGAAGAATATCTCCCTGCTCTATATACACTGCTTCGCATCCGTTTTTTTCGAGCGCAGCAAGCATATTCTCAAAGGTTTTTGTGTTATGCGTCTTCTCGGGCATATAGAAAATATCTACTTCAAAACTGCTTAAAACCTCTGCCATACCGCCTATGTGGTCGGCGTGGGGGTGCGTTGCAACAACATAGTTAATTTTGTTGTAGCCAAGCTCTTTTATAAAATCAACAAGCTCGCTTCCAAAATCCTTCTCGCCCGCATCAATCAGCATACATTTGCCATCTGGAAGTTCAACAAACGAACTGTCTGCCTGACCGCAATCAAGAAAATGGACCTTTAAAAGGCTTCCGCTACTTATGTTTATTATGCGTCTTACTCCGTCATACGACACCGTGTAGCCAAAGCTTTCCGCTATCGCACGGAGCGGCACATACATACGGTCGTTTACAATTTTGGGATTGCGCCCGATCTCCACTTCTTCCCCGTTTCTGAAAACAGTTCCCTTTTCGTCGGAAAGCTCAGCCGTAATGCCATCCTTTTTTGTTACGGCAACACGCCTTTCACTGTCCCACGAAATATCCGCGCCGATTTTTTCGGCTACTGCGCGAAGAGGCACATAGGTGCTTCCATCCTCAATAAAGGGAGTCTGCTCGCTCTCAAGCTTTTGCGAATCTACGTATATATCCAGATCGAAGTCTGCATAAGCGGCGTATGAAAGCATAAAAACTGCAAACGCAAACACAAAAACAAATAATATATTTCTGTATATTTTTTTACCAGACATCATTGTTTCTTTCTCCATTTAAGAATGTGCGGATGTTTTCTGCCGTCATAGAAATGCAGTTTGCACGTGCCTCAACCGACGCCCACGCAATATGAGGTGAAAATACAACCCTGTTTGAGTTTTTGACATTTATGAGCGAAAATTCCTCGCTCGGCGGTTCAGCAGAATAAACATCTATCCCTGCCCCTGCGATTATTCCATTGTCTATTGCTTTTGCAAGAGCATCCTCATCGATTACTGCACCGCGGCTCACATTTATAAGCACACAGCTTTTCTTCATCTTATCAAGCTCTTTTTCGCCTATAAGATGCATTGTTTTATCATTAAGTGGTGTTGAAAGCGAAATAATGTCGCTTTCCTTAAGTAGCGTTTCAAATGGCACCTCGGGGTATTTTTCCTTGCGTGATACACCGCTTACAGAGCTGTAGCACACATCAGCACCAAAGGCCGATGCAACATCAGCAGTTTTGCGGCCTATTGCGCCCATTCCTATAATGCCCCACTTCTTCCCTGCAATCTCGTTAAAGGGAATACCAATGTGGTTTGCAATGCCCGATTTTGAATAGCTTTTATTTTTTACAAAATCGTCGTAATACCTTATGTTCTCGATAAGTGAGAAAAGCAGTGCAAAGGTGTGCTGACACACGCTTTCAATACAATAGCCAGGTACATTACGCACAAGAATATTCCTTTTTCTGCAATACTCTATATCCACATTGTTAAAGCCAATCGCAAACAGGCAGATGAGCTTAAGATTTTTGGCGTTTTTTAGCACATCGGCACTTAAAACCACTTTATTTAGAATAACTATATCTGCGTCTTTTATTCGCTCGGGGCACTCTTCCTGAGAGGTGCTTTGATAAACTGTGCATTCCCCAAGCCTGAGGATTGGCGTTAAATCGATATCCGCACCCATTGTAGACGCGTCAAGAATTACTATTTTCATTTAGTTTTCCTCAAGTCTTTTAAGTTCTTTCATATCAACATCTGTGCTTTCATTTGCCTTTATGTTTTTAAGGATTTTAATATCCTTAACTGAGAATTCTTCAATCTGCGCCTCTGTTTCGTCTTCAAGCTTAACACGAGCAAGACCGCTGAAGGCAACTGTGCTCTGAACAATTCCCTTGCCCTTGGGCGTTACAACAACTGCACCCACTGACGGCATCATTTTGGAAAATTCTTCATAGCAGTTCTGCTCATACTTAAGGCAACACATAAGTCTTCCGCAGGTGCCTGATATTTTTGTGGGATTAAGGCTTAATCCCTGCTCCTTTGCCATTTTTATTGACACGGGATGAAATCCGTCCAAAAAGCCTGAACAGCAAAGTCCACGCCCGCAAATACCAAGGCCGCCAAGCATCTTAGCTTCATCACGTATACCTATCTGGCGAAGCTCAATCCTTGTTCTGAAAACAGATGCAAGGTCTTTTACAAGCTCACGGAAGTCAACCCTGCCCTCAGATGTGAAGTAAAACAAAATTTTGTTTGCATCAAAGGTGTATTCAACGTCAACAAGCTTCATATCGAGCTTGTGTTTTTCAATTTTTTGCTCACAAATAGAAAAAGCTTCCTTTTCCTTTTTCTTATTTTCTGCAAGCTGAAGCTCGTCCTTCTTTGTTGCAATTCTTACAATTTGCTTAAGGGGCGAAACGATTTCCTCCTCCTTAACCTCGGTAAGAGCTATTGAAACCTTGCCGTATTCAAGACCGCGTGCAGTTTCCACAATTACCGCTTCTCCCACGTGAGGTCTTAAATCGCCGGGGTCGAAATAGTACGCCTTTCCTGTATCTTTAAATTTAACTCCTATTACTTTTACCATGAATATCCTCCCAACAATTTATCAGCATATCCATTATCCACAGGTCATACTTCATCGAAGCATTGAGCTGTTTTTTTACATTCGCTGTTTTTTCTATAATATCTATCACCGACGAGAGCGTAACCTTGGACGAAAAGCTCTCTAAAATACTTTGCATATCGCCGTTTACTATTTCGGCCTGAGTTTTAAGAGCGAGCACATCGCGCATAAAGCTCATAAAAAGGTCAAACCATAAATCACAGCCTGCAAATCCGTTTTTTGGATTTTTTATCCCGAAAAGGTCCGCCACAGCAAAAATCGAGGTCCTGTCGCCCGTAAGGTTATAAACTGCGTCAAACATTTTTTGCCTTGCTTCGAAAAACTGTTCGTTTTCGCAAATATCTATCGCACGACCCATCACACCGCCACTGTATTTTGATATAAAGCGTGCCTCTGCCTCACTTTTGTTAAAGACGGTCATAACATAGCGGTAAATGTCTTTTTCAGAAAATGGCTCAAACGAGATTTTCATCCCCCTTGAACGAATGGTGGGCAGAAGGTTTTGTGAATTCTGAGAAAGCAGAATTATCACGCCGTACCTGGGCGGCTCCTCAAACGACTTAAGAAGTGCGTTCTGAGCGCTTTCATTCATATTATCTGCGTTTTTTACGATACATATTTTCTTTTTACTTACGGCAGGGCGTATATAAAGCTCATCCGTCATAGCACGTATATCGTCAACCTTTATTGCCGATTCACCCTCAAGCACCATCAGGTCGGGGTGCGTGTTTGCCATATGCTTTTTGCAGTCGGGGCAAACGCCACAG
Source organism: Clostridia bacterium (assembly GCA_045649225.1). Lineage (GTDB taxonomy): Bacteria > Bacillota > Clostridia > UMGS1883 > UMGS1883 > UMGS1883. Next base: position 3,721 of record JAZRPN010000054.1, read on the forward strand.
GGCTTTTTTTGAGAGGTGCAGTGAATTGCCTGCGAAAAAAGCATTGCAGCAGTAAACTTGCCGACACCTTTCATTCCCTCAAAAATATATGCCTGCCCGTAATTTTCATCGTAAACGCTTGTTAAAAGCCTTTGCAGAGCTTTTTGTGTGGTCAGGAAATGTTCCATTTGTTTTTACCCTTTTTTATTATATATTTTACAAGCGAAACTACTATCGCATTTGCAAGGTAAAGCCCTGCGGATACAATCAATCCAACCCCAAGTCCGTTAAGCACGCGCGAGTAAACTACGCCCGCATCCGTGAAAACGTGACAGAAAGTATTTATAACCGATGCAAAGAGAATAGAACTTCCTAAAGAAAGCATAAAACGCATCAGTTTGCAGTTTGTTTTGCTTGCGTAGTAAGTCAGAAGCATAAGACATGGCCAGCCAACCAAAAATTCTTTTGTTCTTGGGCGTGCAAGCATCTTTTCGGTGATAGTGTTACGAAGAGCCGACTCAAGCCCCGAGATTTCCTTTACGTTGCCGCTTCGGATTATATATATAACACCGACTGCTGCAACTACCACTCCCAAGGCAACCCAGTAAACCTTGATATTTGTGTTTAAAAACTCTATAAACTTAAGAATTGGGTTTTCGCCATTTTCCTGAGAATCAATTATAAAGTATGCAACTGCCGAGAAAAGTATCGGCACAATAAGCGAAAGCTTTATTCCTCTGAAAATCAGCGAGTTAAGATAGTAATCTGCACCGCTGAGCAAGGAGGACTGAACAATACCGGTTACTAAGAACAACACCGTTGTTATGGCTATAACCGATACCGTAAACGGCAGAAGAGCCATTTTCTTTGAAAACCTTGCAATAAATGCAAACACCACTGTTATGCAGAAGCACGGCATTGTAATAGCATAAAGCGACGGATACAAAAGCACAATACTCTCTGGTGCAATAAAGGTAAATGCTACTGAAGCAAGTGCACCTGCGTATGCTATAATTTCAAGCGGTTTAATAGTCTTCCCGCATAAAAGCTCAATTATCGTAAGCCACATAAGTATCATAACAAGCATACCTAAGGCAGAAATCAATCGTCTGTTTATGCTGTAATCCTCAAGAGAAGTATCCATCTCTCCTATGTTATAGCCAAACTCCCTTAGCTTATCTATAGCAAGTTTTGTTGCCATCGTGGTTTTTTCGTCTTTAACGGCAAAGGTATCATTTCCGTTTGAAAGCTGATTTATATTTACAAAGCGGATGTTTCTGTCGACTACGGAATTTATAATCTTATAATACGCCTGAGTATACTCAGTTGCACCGCTTTTATTTACAAGATAGTCAGTTGTGTCATAGCATCTTATTACACGGCCTTTTGCACTGTCTATAAGCTTTTCGTAGCCGACAGGCTTCTGGTTTGAAAGCTGGTCTTCGTTTTCTGTAAGCACAAGGGTCATATTGTTATCCTCTATAACCTTTGCAAGCTTGTTGTAATTATTCTTTGCTACAGAATTGTCTGTCTTATGCCTTAAGTTCTGCTTAAGATTAAGATACTTAATGTCGTATTTTTTTACGAGTTTGTCAATTTCATCTATATACTGCGTATTATTGTAGCTGCCTACAAGCATTGAAAGAGCAATATCAAAGCCGTTTTCGTGTGCAGTTTTGATTTTTTCTTCCTTAAAGCCTGTCATAACCTGCCACTGCGTTCCATTTTCCTCATAGAGCACGTAAAAATCTGTACCGAAAGAAGCCTGTCCGTAGAAGTATTCATCCTCCGTATACTTAGCCTTTATCCATTTTGAAAGGAATTCCTTAGCCTCATCACGCTTTGTTATGAAAACAAAGCTGTCATCGTGGATTTTTTCGTTATCGCCCAAAACTCTCAGTATTTGTTCGCTTTCTTCGTCGTACTTATGCGCAAGCACATTGTAGTTGACAACGGTAACAAAACCGCTGTTAATAAGCGAATTTGCACTTTCCTCCCCGATGAGAACGGTGTTCACACCTATTTTTTTATTCTCATCAAAAGAAACTAAAAGCTCGCTGTCGCTGAGATTTTCCTCATAATTATTGTAATTAAGAGCCATAACAACATCGTTGTTGGCATTTTCGTTTTTAATGCGAACTGCAAATGTCGGAACGGTCAATGCAATTAAAACCAGTATAATTGCAAGCCTTATCAAAATGCGTTTTTTGCTCATAACTTATCTCTCCGTTTCTGAGTTTCTTCCCTGCAAAACAGTTTTTGCCAGACCGCTTAAAACAAGTACGCCGCAGTACGCAAGAGCGCACAATAAAAGCGGAATAATAAAGGTGAATTTGCCTGCCAGAAGATTTGGCGAAAATGTTTTAAACAAAACAAATACCACAAACGCCATAACCCCTGCTGAAAGTATTTTAAGCAGGTTTTTGCCAAGCTCACCATCAAGGTAATTGCCTGTAACCTTTCTGATTGCTAAAAATATGGTTATTGCATAAAGTGTAAAAAGCACCGTTGTAGTCGTTGCAATAGCAACTGCCCCGTAGGGAAGCACCAGCTTATTTATAACGGGCTTTAATCCTACCACTAAAACAGTTCCTATCACCGTAAACGAATATTTTGACCCAAGATACAGAATTTTGTTAAACAGCTCCTGGCACAGATACCCAAATGCTCCCAACGTGTAAATTGCAAAAAGCAGTGCCGTGGTATAAGTCAGGTCGCTTGTAAATTCTCCACGCTGGTACAAAATCTGTATGATGTTTGTACCAAAGCAGCTTACTGTAAGTATAAATGGTACAAAAATTGCAAACATAACGGTCATTATATATTTTAAAAGTGAGCGTACATAAGCTATATTTTTTTCCTCGTAGTTTTTGCTGATTGACGGAAAAACGACGTTACTCATTGCAACAACAAACACACTCGAAATTGTTATAAACAAGTTTGACGCATAGTTAATTGTGGTTGCAACACCCTGCTCGCCACTGACAAAAGCCTTGTCAATCATAAAGCAAAGCTGAAACATCATATTCGATATGAATATATATATGATTTCACGATTGTTTCCGCCTGATTTTGTGCCCATACCCTTAAATGCAAACATCCGATAGCCCTTTTTATAAAAGGACGGAAGCAAAATTGCAATATGCAAAAACCAACCGATTGTTGTAACAACACCGACGGTAAAAATGTTTACATCGGGCAAAAACAGTGATGCAATTATAATGCAGTTAAACGGAAGGCTCATAACCGACGTTATGAAAAATATCCTGAGGTTTTGAAGTACTCCCGAAATTATATATGCTATAACTACAAACAAAAATGACGGAAGCATTATATACATAAGCTTTACGGCTTTTGCAAAGTCTGCCGCTTCAAGCCCCGGAAGAAGCACTCTTACGCACGGCTTTGCAAAGATATACAAAAGAACCGTTGCAAAAGCTATAATCAAAGAGCTTTTTGTAATAAAGTGCGAAACATACGCTTTCTTTTTTTCTTCGGTATCATTTTCAGTTTTATTAAGCTGTTTTATAATAAGCGTTGAAAGAGCAACACCTATGCCAGTGAAGATAAGATTTACCAGACCAAAAATCTGAAAATACATATCTGTTTCGGTTGTTGCGCCAAAAGCTGAAGCGAAAATTATATCGCGAAAAAACCCTAAGCCTTTGGCGATGAGTATTCCCAGAACAACCATCACATAAGCCATACCGTTCATATCGGTTCTCCTTTTAAATCGTATAGTGCCTGACTATATAATAATATACTATTTTACCCCCAATAGTCAAGTAAATGGGATAAAAAAATGGGTTGACAGCTCACTCACTGAGCCATCAACCCTATTAATGATATTTTTTGTAAATTTGCTCTGCATTTGCCTTGCTTATTCCCCTGACCTCAAGGAGTTCTTCCACCGTAGCAGACTTTATTTTTGCAATGCTTTTAAAGTGTTTTAAAAGGGCAGTGCGTTTTGCACTCCCTATACCCTCTATAGTTTCGAGCTCACTTTCAAGCGTGCGTTTTCTGTGCTTTTTGCGATGGTATTCTATCGCAAAGCGGTGCACCTCATCTTGAATATTTGTTACAAGGTGAAATGCCGCCCCTGTCGGCTTAAGATAAACCTCGCCCTCCTCTGAAATAAGCGAGTGTGTGCGATGGCGCTCATCCTTGACCATACCGAAAACGGGGATATCCACTCCAAGTTCATTAAATAAATCTTTTATGGCATTTAGCTGGGCAATTCCTCCATCAAGCAAGATAAGGTCAGGCTCTTTTTTGAAATGCCCGTCTCCCACCCTTTTTTCGTGGGTAAGGCGTCTTTTTAAAACCTCGCGCAAGGCAGACGTATCGCTTGCACGGTCGGCTTCCTTTATCTCGAACCTGCGGTACTCTTTTTTTGCACTGCGTCCGTTTTCAAAAACAACCATTGATGCAACAGTGTCAACGCCCGAGGTGTGCGAAATATCGTAGCTTTCAATACGGTCGGGCACAACCTCAAGCCCGAGTGCACTCGCAAGCTCAATTACAGACGCCCTGCGAACATCCTCTTCGACTTTTTTGGTTTTGTAATTTTCTATATTTTTAATGGCGTTACTATGCGCCATATCAACAATGCGTTTGTTATCCCCTCGCACAGGACATTTTATATGCACTCTTCGCTTACTCTTCTCGGAGAGGATTTTCTCAAGTACATCTTTCTCCTCAATCTCCTGAGAGATAAGTATGGTAGGCGGAATGTAGTTATCACGCGTATAAAATCTTGACAAAAACTCGCTTAAGACCTGACCTGCATCATCTGCAATACTGTCGGATATATTAAAGCTGTCCTGACCGATAAGGCGGCCACTGCGGATATAAAAAACTTCTGCAGACGAGAGCGCTCCCTCTATAGCAACCGAGATAACGTCAATATCACGGGCACTGTCTGTAATAACCTTTTGTTTTTCACCGAGCCTGCGTACAGAATTTGCGCGGTCTCTTAAAATTGCGGCACGCTCAAATTCATAGTTTTCTGCCGCCTGACGCATCTCCTGTTCAAGGCTTTTGATGACATCTTCGTCTTTACCATCAAGAAAACGTGCGATATCTGTATAAAGCTTTCTGTACTGCTTAGGCTCCATATTCCCCTGACAAATTCCGCTGCAACGCCCCATGGAATGGTAAAGGCACGGTCGGTCTTTCTTTAAATCACGGGGAAATTGTTTTGAGCAATGAGGTATCATAAAAATGTTTTTCAAAAGATCAATCGTTTCCTTGATTGAATACCCGCTCGGATAGGGACCAAAGTATTTTGCACCGTCGTTTTGGATTTTACGCACGTAAAGCATACGGGGATATTCCTCATTGAGCGTGATTTTTATATACGGATAGTGTTTATCATCCTTTAAAAGAATGTTGTACCTCGGCTTGTATTCCTTTATCAGATTAGACTCCAGCACAAGAGCCTCCATCTCGCTGTCGCAGATTATATAGTCAAGGTCAAAAATTTTTGACACAAGCACCTGCGTTTTTGTGCTATGATTTCTTGACGACTGAAAGTACTGACGTACGCGGTTACGAAGAACCTTTGCTTTTCCGACGTATATTACTTTTCCCGAAGCATCCTTCATCATATAGACGCCCGGTTTTGACGGAAGTTTATCAAGTTTTTCTTTAATAATCTCGTTCATAATATCACCTAAGCCAAAGGCAGAGATTTACATCTCTGCCTTTTTTTAAATACCAAGCATTACCGAGGCTATCTCAAAATAAATGATAAGAGAAAGCGCATCGACAATAGTCGTTATAAACGGACTTGCCATAACCGCAGGGTCAAGGTGAATTTTGTCCGCTATAAGCGGAAGTGCAGAGCCGATAACTTTTGCAACCAGCACAACCAAAACAAGTGTTATACTTACAACAAGCGAAATTTCAGCACTGATTCCCTCAAGAACCTGAAGCTTTATAAAATTCGCCACCGCAAGCACCAATCCGCAAAGAACAGCAACACGCACTTCTTTCCAGATGATTTTCAGAATATCTCCAAACTCAATTTCTCCGATTGAAATACCACGGATTATTGTTACCGAAGACTGACTACCACAGTTACCACCCATACCCATAAGCATAGGGATGCACGCCGTCAGCGCAATCTGTGCCTGAAGCGAATTTTCAAATCCCGTTATTATCATACTCATAAATGTCGACAAAATCATAAGTATTAAAAGCCACGGAATACGGCTCTTAAAGGTATCGAGTACCGGCGTTTTAAGATACGGTTTATCAAGGGGCATAATAGCCGCCATCTTCTCGATATCTTCCGTTGCCTCTTCTCGGATGACCTCAATAGCATCATCGATTGTGACGATACCGACAAGGCGTCTCTCGTTATCAACAACAGGAAGTGCAAGAAGACCGTATTTCGCAAACTGATTTGCAACATCCTCTCGGTCATCAAGCGTGTTTACCGAAAGAACGTTCTCCTCCATAATATCGCGAATCTCTGCCTCATCGTTTGCCATAAGGAGACGGCGGAC
>JAZRPN010000055.1:0-30436 GCA_045649225.1 Clostridia bacterium
CCTATCACACCTTACCTCCCCAGCACAATGCTTCAGACAAAGAAGACTCAGGTTTATATCAGTGAAGAACTTGCAGCTCCGTTTGAATGATGGGAAAAAGTTGGATATTAAAAGAGGATGACACTGTCATTCTCTCGTAAAAACCAGTTTCTGCACGGTCTTTCAGATCGTGCAGAAATTTTAAAAAGGAGTTAAACCATGTACAAGGATTTTAGAATAAGACCGCCGTTCTTTGAAATTGGCCCTAAGGCTATTATTTACGGCGAGGCAATGCTTAAGCTTGCAAAGGTAATCGATAAAACTGCGGCAAAGTATGACCTTGATGTTATCGTAACACCGCAGTATACCGATATTCCTCTTTTAGCACAGAATACTGAGCGTATTTTGGTATTTGCTCAGAATATGGACTATCTCCCCGTTGGGCGTGGTCTCGGCTCTGTACTTCCTGAGGCGGTAAAGGCAGCAGGAGCAGTAGGCGTTATGCTTAATCACGCAGAGAAGCCTCTCACAATGGATGCAGTTGAAAAAACAATTCGTCGTGCTGACGAGGTAGGTCTTGCAACCATCGTTTGTGCTGATACTGTTGAGGATGTTAAGACAATCGCTAAAATGGGTCCGAACTTGATTGTTGCTGAGCCTACTGAGCTTATCGGAACAGGTCAGACAAGCGACAGCAACTACGTTTTGGATACTATCGAAACTGTTCGTCAAATCAACCCCGATATTATGGTGCTTCAGGGCGCAGGTATTTCAAACGGCGAAGATGTTTATAACACCATCAAGCTTGGTGCACAGGCAACAGGCTCAACAAGCGGTATTTTAAAGGCAGACGACCCTTACGCAATGGTAGAGGAAATGCTCTTCAACTTAAGAAAAGCGTGGGACGAGCTGCATAAATAATGCTTTATAAGGAGGCATATAACAATGACCGCATCTAAAAAAGGTTGTCTGCTGGGCATTGATATCGGTACAACGTCTTTGAAGGCAACTGTTTTCGATGCTTCGCTTACACCGAAAAAAAGCATAACCAAGGACTACACACTGGAAGTACACGGCGATTTTGTCGAGTTTGACGCTCTTGAATATATTCGTATGACCAAAGATGCAATCGACGAGCTTCAGGGCGAATTTGATATTTGTGCACTTGCCGTTGATACACAGTGCGAGACCTTGATCGTAACAGATAGCGACGCAAATCCCTTAACCAAGGCAATTGTGTGGCTTGATAATCGTGCGTTTTCTCAGGCGGAGGAAATTGCATCGCATTTTCCCTTGAAAACTGTTTTTGAGGTAACAGGTCAGTGCGAGGTTACTCCCACATGGCCTGCAAGCAAGCTTTTGTGGCTCAAACAAAACGAGCCTGATACATTTAGCAAAATCAAAAAGATATTCTTGCTTGAAGATTTTGTTCTCTACCACCTTACCGGCAAATTTGTTACTGAAGAAACACTTCAGTCATCGAGCCTTTATTATGATATCAAAAATCATATATGGTGGGACGAGATGCTTTCATTCGTAGGCATCAGCCACAATCAGCTTCCCGAGGTAGTTCCATCCGGAAAGGCGGTAGGAAGATATAACGGTATTTTGGTTGGAACGGGTGCAATGGATCAGGTTGCAGGTGCAATCGGTGCAGGCGTAATCCGCCCCGGTATCGTCAGTGAAATGACGGGCACCACGATGGCAATTTTTGCCGCAACTGATAAAATGCCCGCCTATACAGATGGAAGTAAGGTTCCCTGCCATCTTAACTACGATGGCGGCTATGCACTGCTTTCGTGGACTCCTACGGCAGGTATTGCACTTAAGTGGTTTAAAAACAATTTCTGCGAAGATTTCGACTTCAGAGAATTGGATGAACTTGCATCTTCGGTACCTGCAGGCTCCTGCGGGCTTACGTTCCTGCCGTACCTTTGCGGCATGACAATGCCGAGATATCTTCCCGATGCAAAAGGAGTGTTCTGTGGCATCAGCATGGAGCATACACGGGCGCATTTTGTACGCAGTATTTTGGAATCTGTTGCTTGTATGCTCAAGGACAGTTTGGAAAGTATGGGCGTTAATGCAAGCGAAATCTGCAGTATGGGCGGCGGCGCAAAAAGCCCGCTTTGGTGTCAGATTAAGGCAGATATGACCGGCAAAACACTCGTAACCCTTAAAAACGATGAAACGGCGTGCCTTGGCTCTGCAATCCTTGCAGGTGTTGCCGCAGGTATGTTTGACAGCGTAGAAGAGGCGTGCAAGATGTCAGTTTCGAAAAACAAGGTTTATAGCCCAAGCGGTGATGATTACTCTGATTGTTATCAAAACTATCTTGATGCAGATAAAAAGCTTTTTGGGACAATGTAAAATAATTAAAAGGAATGTAAACTCACATTTTACATTCCTTTTGTTGTATAAGCCCCTTTTTCAGCGGATATAATAACCACAAGACGAAAAGGGGGAAATTAAATGGTAGAACAGGATACTATAAAGCTTCTTCGAGAATGTGATGCCGGAGTAAAAATGGGGATTAACTCGATTGAAGATGTTTCGGAAAATGTGGAAAACAGCGAGTTTGAAAAACTCCTTATGGACTGCAAAGACGAGCACACCAAACTGCACGACGAAATAAATTCGCTTCTGGACAAATATCACGATGACGGCAAGGAGCCTGCCGCTATGGCAAAGGGAATGTCATGGATAAAAACCAATATGAAGCTTGCAATGGACGAATCAGATAACACCGTTGCAGATTTAATCACTGACGGATGCAATATGGGCGTGAAATCGCTCAACCGCTATCTTAATCAGTATACAGCCGCCGACGAGGTTTCCAAGGATATAACCAAAAGGCTTATCAACCTTGAAGAGAAGTTGGCAATAGATATTCGGAAATTTTTGTAATTTTAAAGGCTGAGCACTTAGTAGGTGCTTAGCCTTTTTGAGATTTTAAAACTCCTTGTACACGTATTTTATTACGCGCGTGCGTATACGCACAAATGCAAATCACTTTACAATATTCTTGTGAGGTGTTTTAAAATGGATGTTAAAGATGTAGTTGTAAAAAGATTTGCAGAGCTCTGCGCAGAAAGAGATATGCGAATAAATGAGCTTGCAAACGTATCAGGCGTAACACCATCTACTGCATACAGTATGATGGATAAGTCGAGAAGAGATATCTCCCTAAGAACAATCAAGAAGTTTTGCGACGGGTTAGAGATTACGTTGGGAGAGTTCTTTTCAACGAAGGATTTTGATGATTTAGAGCAGGAAATAAAATAGCACAGGGTGGTTTTATGAAAAATAATTCCGATTCAAAAGATAAGAAAAAAAGCATTTTCACGGTTGTGCGTGATCCCTCTATGCAGACATCACCTGCAATCGTTCAAAATAACCCCTCTTTATCAAAAATTATTGCATCGGCCCCTGCGGTTAAAAACGAGGATGACCTTAAAAAATGAGTGGCGTTTACGGAAGATATAAAAAGGTTCGGGATGGTGCATGGCAATTGCTTCTTTCCTGCAACGTGCATTCGCTCCCACTGGATATTGTTTCAGTGGCTGAATCTGTAGATATTAAAATAATAAAAAACAGCGACACGCATCTTCTTCGCGAGGATGAGAGCGGTCTGAGTATTCTCGATAACGGCATCTGGTACATTGTATACGACGATTCGCTATGTTACGAGGATGCTCGTTTTACAATCGCACACGAGATGGGACATATTTTTCTCGGGCATCCGCTGAGGGTTGGTCAGTATTGGTACGACAACAAGGACAGGTATTCGCCTTTTGAGGTAGATGCAGACGACTTTGCACTGCGTATTCTTTCGCCTACCTGTGTTTTGTGGGGTATGGATTTACATACTGCTGATGAAATTGCCGATGTGTGTAAAATCCCCAAAACAGTCGCACAAAAGCGTGCCGAGAGAATGAAGCTCCTTTACAAGAGAAACAAATTTCTGACCAGTCCACTTGAAAAAGAGCTGTATGATAATTTTGCGGAGTTTCTTAACCGTTAAGGCGAGAGGCTCTGCAAAATTTTTCTTGACTTATTCCTAATATCCTATTATAATAGTAGGGTATGATATGAGTTTTCGGGGTGTAGCGCAGTTTGGTAGCGTGCTTGGTTCGGGACCAAGAGGCCGCGGGTTCAAGTCCCGCCACTCCGACCAAAAAAGCATTTACTGCCTTTAGGTAGTGAATGCTTTTTTCTTTGACTTACTGTGGTGGGACTTGAACCCTAAGAGGGCAAAAAGCGTCAAAAAAGTTGCCGGTGGCAAGTTTTTAGCTTTTTGGTGCGTAGACGGGTACCGAAACGCCTCGCGTTTGGGTCGGCAAGCAGGCAAGATGCGTAGCAGCTGTCTCCCGCCACTCCGACCAAAAAACCACTTATTGCCTTTAGGTAATGAGTGGTTTTTTCTTTGCGTTACTGTGGCGGGACTTGAACCCTAAGAGGGCAAAAAGCGTCAAAAAAGTTGCCTGTGGCAAGTTTTTAGCTTTTTGGTGCGTAGCCGGGTGCCGAAACGCCTTGCGTTTGGGTCGGCAAGCAGGCAAGATGCGTAGCAGCTGTCTCCCGCCACTCCGACCAAAAAAACCACTTGTTGCCTTTAGGTAATGAGTGGTTTTTTCTTTGATTTACTGTGGTGGAGCTTGAAACCCTAGGGGCTAACTACTCGTTTTTTTAAAAAGAGATACGGCAACGCTACATCGCCGTATCTCTTTTTATTGTCCCCTGTCTATTATTTAAGACCTGTTGCCATAAGTAACTGAGCTATTATACAAATTATAAAAATATGCAGAATAATTATCCCTTTTGGAATAATTAATACTGAAAACTCCTCCCGAATAATAAAGTGTTGTATTGCTATCTATTTTGTAACTTGACGGAATTGCTGTAACATTATCTATTGAAAAATGTGTCGTTGTCTTCTCAGCTTCACAGTATTCAGACAATGTAGAATAGTCATCAAATTTATAAAAACTGACTTTTCCGTCAATATCAAAAGTACCCTTGTCATTCAAAACACAGCTAACCTCAAAATTTTGGCCTGACAAAACATTGTCGTGTCCAAAATACCAGTTTTTCCAACTCCCTGTGCTTTTGTAAACGTTCCTTGATTCAATATAGTTATCAGATGCCGTCCACTCTCCCATTGCGTTTATCAAACCTTGTGATCTGTTTAGCAATTCCATTCTGCTTGTCGAAGATATACCATTGTACGTGAATCCTTCTGGCAAATTTTCATATATTGTTTTTGCCTGATCAAATTCGCCATCTTTACAATATTCTTCTGCAATCATAAGGTCGCAGGCATTGATCATATCCTCAGAGTCATTATAACCATCTGCATCGTTGAAGTTGCTTTTGGCAGCCTTGTACTTTTTCTCTTTAAAGTCAACCATTCCCGATGCATAGCTTTTCATTTGCGCAGCCTCATCAGCATCTACCATATCAAAAACTTCAGCGGCATTTTTATAATTTTCTCTTTCCAACAGATTTGTTCCACACTGTATTATTTTTTCTTCAACATCTTCGTACCCCAACACAAGGTTATAATAACCTGCCGCCTCATAGTATTTTGTTTTGTCGTATAATTCCTCTGCATATAAATATTGCGATTCATTCAGCTTGGATTCTGCATCTAAAAATCCACCTGCCTTCTCATATTCGGAAATGGCGGTTGTGTAATCTTTATCATTTAATGCAGTCCGACCTTTAAAATAATGGGGCGCAAATGGAACAATATATTTTAACGATAGTATCACACCGACGACTATTATGACCAAAGAACAGCAAATAATCGCTATTCTTTTCGTTCCTATTTTCTTAAGTAATTTTACTATATTGCTTCCTATCCGCTTAAACCCCATCCAAATTTTTTTAGGGATATCAGAAAGAGCTTTATTTAAATTAAATGGTTGCTTCCCGGTATGCACCACCTGTTCATTTAAGGAATTTGCTAAATTCCTCAAATCTTCACTTGCAGGTGCGTCAACATTTACCGTCAGGTCATTGCCGCAGTAGCGACAAAATTTTGATTGGTCATCATTTTCCATTTTACAACGAGAGCATAATATCATATCCGTACTCCTTATTTATTCATTGGCAAATACAATTTCTGGCCTCTGTATATTTTGTTTTCATCTTCTATTGAATTGATTTTCATTACCCTTTGTATGTTTTCAATATAATCCAAATCGTACTTTTCGCATATACTTTCAAGGCAATCACCATCCTGTACAGTATATACCCTGAACGCCTCGACATCCGCCGGTAATTCATAGTCCTCAAACGCCTCTTTTGTTTGGGCGTCAGACTGTTGGCTTATCGTCGCAAGGGCATCATTTAACCTTTCCATAGCGTTGTTTTTCTCTATGCCAAAGGAAACCGATAACAACATCGCCACAACCAGCAGGAATGACAAAACAATGGTCGATACGGAAAAATGTTTTTTTGCAGGCTTTGCTTTCTCTGAGATTTTAATTTCTCTTCCAACCTCGTCATAAACATAAAATCCCGACATTTTAGATACTTTGTCATTTTTCCACTCAAAGAAGCCTCTTGTATCTGCAATGGGATCCACTACATATGCAACCTGCCATGGAAGGTTAAAGAAATTTTCCTGAATAAAAATATCATAGTTAGACAGAAAAATACCATACCCCGGATGAGTGTGCTGCCAACCGACTATTTTTTTGTCCGGGTATTTTTTATCCTTTTCCTTGTATATGTAGTCCCATGTTTCGTGCGTAAATGTGAGAGTGGAAGCGGAAGCATCTGTGTACTTGGCTTCAATATAGTCCGAGATTATAACGGTTTTTCTGTCTTTTTCATCTACATATTCACCGATTAAAATGCTGCCGACCTCTTTTGACATTTCTTCCTTGGCAAATTTCTCTATTTTTTTATAAACATCTTGCTTGATATATACCCGTACGCTATCATGCACGACGGTTCCTACAGACACAAAATTAACAGGCAGCGCAACAATGCTTGAATCTTCAATAATATTTTCCTGCTCTATTATCTCGATAGACTTATCCTCCATCTTTTCGCCTCCTTACATCATACCCATACTGCCCAGGATAAATCCTATTACAAACAAAATACCGAAAAGGGCAAAAACTGCACCTACACTTGTTCCGCCTTTCTTTGCAAAATGCGCAGATTTGCTGTAGTCATCCATCCTCTTGGCAATTTGCAACTCACCGTCAACATACTGTTTGTAAAAATGATTACCGAAAATGCCCGCACAAATCCACAAAGCTAACTGAATCATCGAGCCAAGCCCCGGTATCAGGCCGGCAAAAATTGAAATTCCAGCACAAGCTGCAGCTATGCCATACATCTTTCTGTACGCAAACCAGCCAGCTCCAAACAAAAAGCTGCACCAGTTCCACGACACCTTGGAATTAGTTATCTGCATTTTTTGGAATTTTGAAATATATACAGGCTGATTAGTCTGTAAAAATGCATATAAATCCGGGTCAACCTGTTGCTGTGTTTGTCCATATGGACTATACCCGGTATTATATTGAGGTGCAGAATATTGAGGTGCGGAATATTGAGGTGTGTATTGAGGCTGAGGCGGAGTGTATGTGTTTTGCTGATAGTTTGGTGCTTGAGAATACGCTCCTGCAACCTGAAAATGCGGCTCTCCTGTTGATTCTGCGGGGTTTCCGCATGAAGCACAGAATTTTTGTCCATCATTCAAAGGTGCTCCACATTTTGTGCAAAAGGTTTTATTGATTATAGCTTCTGTATGCTGGTCTGCACCTGAAATTGTGCCGGTGCATCCAAAAGTGGTACATGCTTTGTTTTCCATCCAACATTCTTTATGATGAGGCATTTCGCACACACTGCATACAACTATGTCGTCTCCTTCCTTGAATTCTGTTTTGCAATAGGGACAAATTTTACCTGTAAAATCCATTACTTATTACCTCCGTTATTTTCATCTGTTTTCTTTTGGTTGTCTTGTTTCTCAGATTTTTCAGTTTCTCCGGATTCTTGTTCTTTTTTCTCTTTCATCGACTCTTTAACAATCTGCATTTCTGCTTTTTTCTGAGCCTCCAATTGAGCTCTTATACTGTCCGCAATGCTCGAAACTTCAGCACCGAAAACTCCGTACCTAAGCACAATGTTTTGGTCGTCAATTTGTTTTTCCAGCATTTCGATTCTTTTGCCTTGATACAAAGTTGCAAATATATTAGCAATTAAGGCAAGGACCAGGATAATTGTCAGAACTTTGCTTTTTCCCCTGACCCTTAATTCGTTGTCGTCTGAATCCCCGGTATTACTCCACACGTCCTGCTTGATTTTAGCACCGTTTTTATCAAACAAATAAAAGCCCGGGCAACGCTCAATCTTTTCATTTATCCAGAAGAAGAAGCCCTCCTCGCTTTGAATCGGGTCTACAACATAAGCAACCTGATTGCTATCCGTGAAAAAGTTTTCCTGTATAAATTTATCATTCTCTGACAAAAAAATCCCAAAGTTAGGATGAGTATGAATCCATCCCACGATTTTTTTATCTTTATACTTCCTTTCTATTTCCGCATGGAAGTATTCCCATGTTTCGTGCGTAAATGTCAGAGTGGTAGGAGTAGCCGCATTATGTTTGGCCTCTATAAATCCTTCGATAATTGTGTTTTCCTTATCCATTTCATTTACAACTCTGCCTACCAAAATACCGCCATGCTCGTTTTCCGTTTTGTTGGAAGCAAATTTATGTATTTGGGAATATACTTTTTGATGAATATAAATGTTTTTATTATCAAAAACCCTTTCTCCTACGGGGAGTATGTTTTGAGGTAATTCCGGTGTTATATTTTTACGGGAAACTTTTGTTTTTGTTTTTTTGTTTTTCATAGTCGCTACCCCTCAATTTCAATTTCAAAATCAAACTCGTCTTTTTCTTTTTTGGAACGATTCTTTAATATCGAATTAAGATATAGCAGTCCCAGCACAATGTTCAACATAACAGATACGCCTACACCTATTTTCAATCTATCGTTCTCTGCCATTAATTTTTTTTGTTTTACATCCTTTTCATCATCATTTTCGTTTGTTGATGCGCTATTCTCTTCATTTTTGGATTCTGTAGAAGCCTGAGCTTCTACACCATCAATAAAGTTATTTACATCTTTTGCGTTAATTGCAAACCCGATTCCCTCTGCATCAGATGCTTTTAAAGTAATAATCCCAATAACTTCTCCATTCTCAGAAAGAAGCGGACCACCGCTATTTCCCGAATTTACCGATGCATCAATTTGTATATAAGTATTTTTTCCAAGCTTTCTGTTTAAGGCTGATATAATTCCTTTTGTCATAGTATAGGGCATATCTTTCGGCGCCCCTATTGCATACACTTCCTGACCAATACTTAAGCTGTCGGAATTCACCTTCAGCGGCGGAATTAATTTACTGACAGCAATCAAAGCTAAATCTTTTTCTGTATCAATCTTTATAACGTTACCTTTTAGTGTTGATCCATCATACAAATTAACTGCTACTTTTTTGCTTGATCCCACAACATGCGCATTTGTTATTATCAGATTTTCCTTGATGGAAAATCCACTGCCTACTCCTGTTTCTGTATACACAACAACAACCGAATTGTACGTTTCTTCGGGAGTAAAGTTTATTGCATACGCAGAAAAAGAGATAAGCAGCACAAATAAAAGAACTATACTTGAAATTCTATACTTCATGCCACTCATCTCTCCTTTAATTATTTTGTGTTAAATACAAGTACAGAGTTACCGATAGCCACTGCATCACCTTGTTTCAGGACATGACGGGTTATCCTCATTCCATTAACAACAGTGCCCATTGGAGAACCTTTATCTACAAGGACGTACTTACTGCCTTCCTGAACGATGTCGCAGTGATTTGGCGCAACAAGCTTATCCTTGAACAACACAATTGTATTTTTTCCGCTGTTACCAATGCTTGTTGTTCCCTCAAATACGAGGTATTCTTTTCCTTCAAATTCACCTCTTATAACTTTAAGCCATGCTGCCTTTGCGAACTGTTCAAGTACACCTACGCCAACACCGATCAAAAGGCCCATAACAATTATTGCAAAACCTCGCGCAACAATGTCATTAGGAATGACACTACATATGTAGTTAAACAGGAAACCACCCGCAAATGCTCCAATTACACCACCGAGCGAGCAGAAGAGTATCCTCTTTTGTTCAGGTTTGATAAGACCTACAGACAGTCCGATACCAACGCCCATTATTGCCCAGCCCAGGCCTCTTATAAAAGCTTTTGTGAAGTCAGATGAATAATCCGTCAGCATAGAAGCGTACATCCACTGTGCAAGATATCCACTTATGGCACCTACAACTATTGATATGCCGGCTCCAATAAGTGCATATTTTATAGCGTTATCCTTAGAACCATAATATACGCCTTCGCCCAATCCTAAGAAAAGACCGATAAATAAAGCAATTATTGCAGACCACAACGCTGTGTGTGTTCTTGAAATTCCGTCCATAGCCTCAGTGAGTTTATCCTCATTCGAATTAAAGTCATTTTTATATGCATCATATAATGCGTCTTCGGCTTTTTCATCGTATTCCAGATATTCTTCAACTGCATCTGTGTATTTGAACGAACTGCTGTTTATCCAGTCTGACAAAGCATCTTCGCCATCTGAATCTATTCCGTTTTCTTTGCAGTATTTTTCAAATGCCTTGTTAACAGGAGCAATTGCTTCCTCAGCCTTTTCCGTGTATTCATAGTATTGTGCAACTTCAGGATGCCCTAACATCCTTGCAACAGCAGCGCTTCCTACTAAGCCGTCAGAAACTTCTGAAGCTCCAAATCCGATGAATGCACCGATCAACGCCCACAATAAGCCTTTTACCAATACCGTTTTAAAGTTAACCTTGCCGCCCTTTGCAGTTGCGCCATATTGGCTTCCCTGCATCCTTGTAGCAGTAGGAACAAATTCAATTCCTGCAAGCTCTTCTGCAGTGATTTCAAAATCGTTTTCGTCGTCTTTTTCCAACACGGCGGTAGCAACTGAAGCCTGTTTAACAACCTCGTCCGCTATAGGAGCTGCAAAGTCTTCTCCCTCCGGTGCTGCTTGGTTATCAGAGGCGGGTTCCGTCATGGAAGCTTCTTCATTTTCATCAAAAAGATCAATATCAAAATCTTTTTTTACAGTGCCGTCTTCTTCCTCTCCTGTCCATAAATTAATATTTCCGACAGGGAATAAGTGTTTATTTGCAATTGCCCATTCTGCCGCATCGGCTGAAAGAGGGCTGAAGGAGTTCCATGATTTATATTGAATCATATCTCCAATATTTACGATAATATCGGAAAGCGATTCACCTGCTCCCCAAATATCTCCGATACAAATCTGCCCATCTCTGAAGTTAGGATGCCAAATGGGTGTTGCGATTGTACAAATCGGCTTATATCTCGGATATTCCGCGTGAAGTGTAATAATTACTATATGCTTGCCGAGAGTTTCAATTCTGCCGTCTTCTAAAAGATATATACCGTTCACATAATATGTAACTCTGTATTTTTCGGCAGGTTCTTCGCCTATTGGCTCTACCACAATATTCTTATGATTCGAAAAATCTTTTTTTATCTGCTCGTAGTCGGAGGCAATTCTCCTCATTCTTGCATTCATTCAAACAAACCTCCTAACACTTCGTTTTTATCTTTTGATAATTCATAATAAACATACTTCATACCTTTTCTTGCCGCAATAATATGATATAAAGGTATGCCGATTTCATACAGTTTTTTATCAAGGAAATCTTCTTCGCCGTTTATTGTGTGTATAGTTTCAAACTGCATTGATTTACCGCATTTTTCGCACACGATGTCCTTTCCGCGGAGACGGTTCACGGTGTTAAATATATCTTTTGTATGCCCGCAAACACATGTTGCCGTTGTAGCGATATCACGGTCAAACTCAATTATCGCACCATCTGCAAGGTCCTTTGATGCTTGATTCAAAACATCTTTTATTGATATTTCACGTGCCGACCAATCCATTTCCTTTATATCATCGTACAAGTCATGACTCATACAGTCATCCTTAAGCTGATATTCTACGACAAACGAATCGTGCGTAAGTCCGTTAAATACATAGCCTTTGCCTGCAAGTGTAGGAAGGTTTCTGTCATTATGTAATATTTTCAGCATTTCCTGAACCTGAACACCTGCAATAATTGACGAAGATGTGGGCGTTGTAGGCGTTTTACCTTCCAGCATCTCATCATGCGTCAAAAGCGCACAGGATTTACGCTTGTTTATAAGCTTCCAGTCTGTTTCGGTCATAGTGCATTCATAGCAGGGTCCCGGCGGAACAAAGACTCTTGCAAAGCCATTCAGCACCTCTATTGCCCCGTCAATCCAGGGCTTGTTCACCTTGTAACATGACTGATTAATAGCAAGTCTCGCCTCGCGGTTATCAAGACCTCCAAGAACAATATCCATGCTCCTGAACACACCCAAGCCTATGTCAGTAACTATATTTTTGTTAAGGCATATTGCTTTTACATCAGGATTAATCTCCATAGCAGCTTCTGCAGCAGCCTGGGATTTATATTTGCCAACATCTTTCATTCTATAGAGAATAGAACGAGTGAGATTAGTTTGCTCAATCTTATCCATATCAACAATAACAATTTTCCCCACGCCGAGAAGAGCAAGGTTTTTGATAAGTTCATTGCCGATCGCCCCTGCACCTACAACCATTACCGTTGAATCATGCAAAAGCTCCTGATTCCACCAAGGGATAAGCTCAAGTCTTGAGTAGCGATTTTCCTCAAAATCGCTTTTAGTTAATTCGATATCCGACATGATAAATCCCCTTATTTCTCCATTTTATGCAACATATAAAATACAATAGCAAGCATAAACAGTCCTGCGCCTACATCGCAAAGGGCATACATTAACTCACTAAGTTCATGGTTATACTCCATAAATGATGAAATAAAGCCTGCACCCATATATATGCCTGTGCCAATAAATCCTAACATTTTCACCAAATCAAATTTACTTTTCTTTGGCACATTATAAGGATTGTATCCTGGTGCGGTAAAATTTTGCTGTGGAATTGCATTCATGGGCTGTCCGCAATCTGTGCAAAAGGTAACTCCATCCTGCATGTTTTTACCACAGTTTGAACATACAGCTCCTGCAGTAATTTCCGGCTGAAGTCTTAATACATCACCATCTTTAATATGTGCGTCAGCTAAAGTCTGTGTTTCTAACAACTGTCTTCCTGACACTTTATGTATGAATTTATAGCTGATAGGATTACCATCGGGGCCTGTTGAAGGTAACTTGATTTTTTCAACAAGCTTAACCATGATAACACCGATTTTTATATCATCGGGCAATCCTACTTTTTGCTCCTTGTTTCCTGTTGCATCAACAATAATTACGTTTAATTTTCCCATAGTTTTTTCTCCTCACACTAACAATTATTTCTTTTCATATGTAACTTCAAGTCCTCTATCCGGATGGTATGACCAAGACACCTTGAACTTATCATTTTCATCAGTCTGACGACCGTCCAAGCTAGAGGTTTCTCTCATTTTTTCCATAAGAACATCCGAGAAACCTAACTCCTTATTTATCTTTTCCACCTCTTCGGAAGCTTCAAAAGAGGTCTCGTAGTCAAATCTATAACTATCATCATCTATATCTTGTGGGTTGGTATCTATTTTCATATATGAACCATCGGATGCAATAGTGCACCAGGCTTTGTTTTCAATATCCGCAAATTCCTTTTTAAAATCATATCCACCACCAATTTTAGCAATTAAGACTGCAATTACAACAATCGCCACACAAACAGAACCAATAACTATCGGTTTCTTTTTTCTCTTCTGTTGCTGAATGAATATATTTTCGTTAAACTGGTTAATATTCTGATTTTCTCCCACTTCACCGCTCATTCTCTGTCCACACTGCGGACAAAATGCCTGATCTCCTCGAAGTTCAGTTTGACAGTTTACACAAAACTTTCTTGATGGTGTTCCACATTCAGAGCAGAAAATCTGATCTTCTTTAAGCAGTGCCTGGCAGTTTGGACATCTTTTTTCTTCCGGTTTTGATTCAACATCCGAATCAACCTCTGTTACCACTTGTTCCTGAACAGATTCCGCCTGTAAAATTTCCGGGTTGTCTGTTGTTGGGATTATCTTGTTTTCGTTTTCCATAAAAATTCCCCTTTGCTTATGTGTTTTTGATGTTTATTTTAAAGGATCTCTCCTTTAATGACATGAATTATATTTTCTATCCCTGCGGCAAACAAGTTCGACAAGGTTCGTATTCTCCCGTCTCAAATTGTTCTTTTGTAAGCCGTTCGATGTTATTGTTGTTTTTTACATGTATGCATTCAGCTTGGTGGTACTTGCATCCTGTGGTTGTAATATAGAATTCGCCGTAATAAGCTTTCTCTTTGTCAATAATAATCCCGACAACAACCAAAGCTAATATAATAAGCAGTACTGATGCAAATATAGCTACCCTTTTTTTATGCTTTGAAACAGCAAGTCCTAACCTACGTAAAGAGCTGTTCTTTAGCAAATAATGAGAGAACTCATTTGCTTCATGCTCTTCTTTGACATCTCTGCCAATGATTGGAGCAGCGGTATAATGCTCACAAATTATATGACCAAGCTCGTGAGAAATAACGTACATCTTTTCGTCATCGCTTAAATCTTCATTTATAAAAACCAACCGATAATCCTTGTCTGTGTACGTAAATCCTCTTGAGTTTAATACTGCCTCTTCAAGTTTAAGATTCTGTATGATAGTTTCAACATCTTTATCATTGAAAATATTATTGAATTCTACAACAGTAAATCCCAGCTTTGTTACAACTTTCTTTAATTCTGCATAATTAACTGCAGATATACGGTGTTTCTTTATGAATTGTCTTACAGTTGTTTTATTCATTTTCTATTTCCCTTTTAATGTTCTTCACAGCTCGCATGGTGTCCTCTTGTTGTATATCTCGGCTTTCTCTTTTTGAAAGATCTACTCCCTCAAAAAATTTGACAACAGCCTCGCCGGATATGTTGTTGCACCTGGAATACTCTACCATCAAAATAGTTTTAATTGTTGAAATTGCCTGTTCATCAAGAGAATCAATAATACCCTTTGTGTCTGCCTTAAACAACATATGCAACTCAAAATCAACAGGTTCTTCACCTTCGTTAAAACGCTTGATCAGTTCATGCGGGAAAGCCGAAATATTCCGAATCATCTTGTGCGTTTTTTTATTATAATCATAAAACAAAATTAGGGACAGATATGTGTTCCAAGACATTTTTCTGGCCTTTCTTTCTATAGAACCATAGGTCTGCCTTGAAATTCCTATCAAATTCGCAATCTCTTCTTGCGATATTTCCGCCTTAGCTCTTAAAAGTGCCAGCTCGGGAGTTAATGCTTCGATAAATTCATTCTTTTCTTCTTCAGTTAGAAAAAATTTCGATATCTCTTCCATTATTCCAAACCTCTTTTCACGGAGTGACTAATTAAATGATATAGCAATTTATATCATTTTACCATAATGGTGTTAGATTTGTCAACGAGTTTCATCATTTTTCAACATATTTTCACGTTAAAAAAGCTCCACTGAGCTATAATTACTCAGTGAAGCTTTTAATTCATCTTAATAAAGTTTCTCTACGATATCTGTTCTGACCCAACCTGTTTTACCGCTGGGGATTTTTACATTTGCCCAAACATATCCTTCGCCATCGACATATTCTTCTCCCTGGCACACAAACTGCGTGCTATAGTCGTAATATGGGACATAAAGAATATATTCCTTTGTTATCGCAGGTGTTGGTCTGATGAAAATTCCTGCAGGGTCTGATTTGATGAGCACTGTGCCTTTCTCGTACATCAATTCACGTTCGTATTCTATTTCGATATACTCTACCCTTTTCTCCCCATCAGAAGATGTAAGAACTATTTCAAATGTATTTGTTCCATTTTCGAGCCAAACCTCTTTTGACCAGGATATATTCTCGTCCCCGTCATTTACAGTAATAATCTCGCTTCCATTAACTGTTAAGGTCGCACTTGTTCCAAGGGAAGACACCTTTCCGCTCAATACATGGGAAATGTTTTCTGTTTCTGACGGGCAAGCATCTACAGTAAGTGCGATTCCCTTCTTCACGTTCAGATTCATCGCAATAAGGATAGCAGCAACCACAATTATAGCGGCAACTGACAGACTTATAATAAGAATCAGACCTTTGCCCCCGCTTTTTTTAGGCGGAGGGTATGCACCCGGATTGTATGCCTGATATGCATTTGAATACTGGTAATTATTCTGATTGGGTGAATTATTGGAATTCACAGAATTTATAGGTGTTCCGCAAGACACACAAAATTTTGCGCCCTGAGGGATTTCTCGTCCGCATTTGTTACAATTCATTGTTGAATCCTCCCTGATTACTGTAAATATTTCGCATGATATTCTTCGAAATTATTTATTCCCTTTTCTTTCATATCTGTACTTACGTCGACTCCTACATAGCGCAAGTGCCACGGTTCAGATTCATATCCTGTAATATCCTCTGTTCCCTCAAGATAACGGATGATAAATCCGTATTTGTAGCAATTATCTCTTACCCATGGTAATTCAGGCGTATTTACAAACTGGCGAAGCCCATCTGTTGAGCCGAAAACATCGACCGCCAACCCCGTGTGATGCTCACTGTATCCGGGGCGGGCACTGTATCTGTCTACGTTTTCCTGCGAATCAGAAGAAAGATACCGGTTGTAAAGCCCTCTTTGATATTCTACCGTTCTATATCCTGAAACGGCTCGGATTTTAAGACCCTGCCCCGAGGCATCATTTCGCATTCTTTTGAATGCGGTCGCCGCCTCTTCTCTAAGCCTCTGTCCGTCTACCGTTACAAGGTCAGTGGGGGCATAGTCATCAGGGACTTTATAGTACTTATTCACTATAATTTTCACATCGTCATATCCGCTTACCGCAATGTCATAATTGTACTTTTGTTTATCCTGATTTGCATTAACCATCCACACAACATCTGCCGGCTCCAGCGTCGGGTTTTCATGGGCGTAATCCTCATACCTGCTTTGGTTTTCTTCCTTGTAGTAAGAAAACGAGGCATACACATTTTCAGGCTGTGTTTGTTCTATCTGATTTTCCGAAAAAATACCGGATGTTTTTACACCTGTGAACCCTCTGTTAACAAGATACGCAATCATGGACAAGCACGCAACAATTATAACTATACATAAAAATAAAATCATTGCGTTCTTTATTCTTCTGATTTTTCTTTTTCGTCTTTTTTCTGAGATTCTTTTCTTCTGTTCCGGAGAAAGCCTTGCCGCCTCGGGACTGTATTCCCTTGGAGTACTTGTTTCAATACTGTTCACGCTATCACCTCATCATATGTAAAATACAATTTATGCCATTATATCACAGAAAATTACATAATTCAATACGCAAGCCCCAAACCGTTTCTATAAAAAAAGATTTCCTGATTAACAGGAAATCTTTTTTATCATGATATTGAACTGTATATTTTTTATTTCTTCAACGCATTGACTATTTTACTGAACTCCATAAAATGCGATGCCTTTATGAGTACAACATCGTTCTTTTTAAGGATGTTGTCTGCCTCCTCGAGGAAATCTTCCTTTGTTTCGAAGTACATTGCATTTCCGCCCGATGCCCTGCATCCCACATAAGTGTTTTGCGAAAGCTCACCGATGGCAATTAAAAGACCTACTCTGCATCTTGCGGCATGCTCGCCAATCTGACGATGCATCATTGGGGCTTCGTCTCCAAGCTCAGCCATATCGCCTAAAATGCACACTGTTCTTGCGTTATCACACTTTACAAGCACATCAATGCCCGATTCCACCGATTGCGGAGCCGCATTGTAGCAGTCGTCAATAAGAGTGTAATTATCGGTACGGATAACGTTTACTCTGCCCTTAATGGTCTTCGCCGCCGAAATTCCGTCAGCAATCTGAGCGTGAGTAAGCCCGAGCCAGCTGCCTGCCGCCATCGCAGCCATTGCCGCAAAAAGCGTGTGTCTGCCCGGCACATCTATATGGCAGGAATAATGCTCGCCAAAGAGCGAAACCTCAAAATCGGTTCCCTCAAAGCCGTGCTCGCAATAGCTTTCGACATATACATCGTTGTCGGACTCAAACCCATAGTAGCAATGATTGGGACGGTCAACCGTTTTTAAGAGGTCGTCGTCGCCGTTTAAAATGCATCTTGCCGCAGACGACATATTTTCGAAAATTTCACACTTGGCTTTCAGGATATTTTCACGCGAGCCAAGATTTTCTATATGCGAAATACCGATATTTGTCATTATGCACATTGTTGGTCTTGCGATTGAAGAAAGGAGCCTCATTTCGCCAAAATGGTTCATGCCCATTTCGATAACGGCAACCTCTGTAGAGGGCTTTATCGAAAGGATTGAAAGCGGAAGACCGATTTCGTTATTGAAATTACCTTCGGTTTTCGCAACATTATATTTCTGCTCAAGCACCGAAGCCACAATTTCCTTTGTTGTGGTTTTTCCCACACTGCCTGTTATGCCGACAACCGTAATATTCATTGACGCTCTGTAAAATGCGGCAATTTTCTGAAGAGCACGCACAGGGTCTTCAACGATGATGCAAGGGAAGTCCTCATACTCGCGGTTTGATATAGCGCAAATTGCACCGTTTTCCACTGCCTTTGGAATATAGCTGTAGCCGTCGGTTTTCTCACCCTTGATTGCTACAAAAAGACTGCCGTTTTCGGCCTTTCTGCTATCAATTACAACTGTTGTGAAACGCAAATCAAGAAGTTCTTCATCGCCCGTAAAAGTGCCGCCTGAAGCTAAAATCGCATCACGTATTGTAAGATTGATTTGTTCACTCACAGTAAAAACCTCGCTTTCATTTTTGCAAACTGATGTTTATAATTCGGCTGCAAAGCTCGTCATAAGAAATGCCTGCCGCACTTGCCTCCTGAGGCATAAGGCTTGTAGGAGTCATACCGGGAAGCGAGTTTGCCTCAAGGCAGTAAACATCATCATTTTTGTCGATGATAAAGTCCATTCTTGCATAAACTTCTATCCCGAGAGCTTCCGCCGCCCTAACAGCTGCATCCCTCAATTTTTTCTCCTGACCTTCGGTTACCTCTGCAGGGCATATTTCCACCGTCATAGATGCCTGGTACTTGTTTTTGTAATCGTAAAATCCTTCTTTGGGAATAATTTCAATTGACGGAAGAGCCTCACCGCCAAGAACGCCTACGGACAGTTCTCGTCCTTCAACATACTGCTCCACAAGGATTTCTTCTTCATATTTAAATGCATCTTTAAGAGCTACATCAAAACTTTCCCTGGAATCAACAATTGAAACGCCTATCGAGCTTCCGCCGCTGCACGGCTTTATAACAATCTTTTCCCAGCCAAAGTCGTCAAAGCTTACTTTGTCTTCGGGTGTTACCATTTTTCCGTCAGGAGTGAGTACACCGTATGCCTTAAACATCTGCTTTGTAAGGTTCTTGTGCATACTTACCGCACTGCTTAAATATCCGTTTCCCGTATATTTTATTCCCAAAAGGTCAAACGCCGCCTGAAGTCTGCCGTTTTCGCCCTCACCGCCGTGAAGCGCCATATAAACGATGTCGGCATATCTGCAAAGCTCGATTATGTTTTTACCGAAATAAACATCGGAATTCCCACGCTCTTTTTTTATCTTTTCAATATCGGGAATTACTTCGCTTACCTTCTTTATTTCAGCCATTTCGGTCGCATTTTCAAACTCTTCTTGCACTGTACCAGTAAGCTTGTAATCCATAAAAACATCCGCAAGTATTGCATGGTGGCCACTTCTTATAAGCGAATTCTGAACCATCGCACCCGTTGTGAGCGAAACGCTTCTCTCGACGCTGAGTCCACCTGCCAATACTACTATATTCATAATAACACCTACTTACTTTCAAGAATAAATTTTCCGCTCTTGCCGTTTTTAAAGATGGCATTTGCCGTCTCTAACACTTTTTCTGCGGATATTGCATTTATTTTCTCAACTATTTCTTCTTCAGTCCTCAATCTTCCGAGAAGAAGCTGTGATTTTCCATTGTCATTCATTCTCGCAGAAACACTTTCACTGCCCATTATTATGCTGCAAAGCATCTGACTGCGAGCCTTTTCAATCTCACGCTCGTTTGCTCTTTGTGAGCAAATTCTTTCAATCTCTTCATCGATAATACTCTCAACAAGCCCGAGATTCTGGTTTGCGAGCGCAACATATATACCCAGCAATGCTGCCTGCTGATAACTGCTTATGTACGAATAAATCGTGTAGCAAAGACCATTTTTCTCACGCACTGCCTGAAAAAGCCTGCTCGACATACTTCCGCCGAAAATGTTGTTAAGCAGCGAAACCTCATAGCTTTTATCGTCTGCAAGGCACGGGCACGGATACGCAATTGAAAGATGCGTTTGCTCTATATCCTTTTTTCTGCGCCATATGCCGCTTTGAAACTCAACTGTTTGTGTTTCTTCTTTTTCGCCCTTTGCCTCTACGCCAAAATATTTTTCGCAAAGTGCCAGAAGATTTTTTTCAACAAATTTACCCGCAACAGAAATCACTGTATTTTCGGGAGTATAACGCCTTTTCATATAATCAAGCATCATATCGCGGGTAATTTTTTTAACGCTCTTTGAAGTGCCTGCCACGGGATTGCCAAGAGTGCTTTTGCTCCACACCGATTCTGCGATCGTATCGAGAGCAACATCCTCGGGCGAATCCTCGTACATATCGATTTCTTCAAGCACAACGTTTCTTTCAAGCTCAATATCCTCGGGCGAAAAACGTGAATTGTAGAACATATCACTCAGTACATCAAGTGATTTTTCCAGGCTATTTTCAAGCGTGCGAGTGTAATAAACCGTGCATTCCCTTGCGGTATATGCGTTTATCTGCCCGCCTATAAAATCCATTTCCTCGGCAAGATCCTCAGCCGTGCGTGACTCCGTCCCTTTAAAAAGCATATGCTCGATAAAGTGGCTGATTCCGCTTTCATACAGCTTTTCGTACATACTGCCTGCTCTTACCCAGATACCTACGCTGACGCTTTTTGCAAAAGGCATATTTTCACACACTAAGCATATTCCGTTTTTTAAATAATATGTGTTTTGCATTAGATCTCCTCAAAGAAGCGTGCCGCTTCACCCATTTCGCGTCCTAACCGAATTTAGAATCAGCAATTTCCACTCGCGATAGAATTTAGCAATTTCCTATACGGTAAAATCGTGCCGCTTCAACCTTGTCGCACTCTTACTTTGTGCAAACATAAATTCCTGCGTTTTACCTTTACGTAATTTTCCATATGGTAAAAAATGCAGGGGTTTGGGTGCAAGCCCGAAACCCCTGTTTGCCAGGCTGCGTGCCTGTATCTTCAGTATTATTCCTCGTCCGCCTTGGGGAGAGTATCTTTTCTTGAGAAGTTGTAACGTCCCATACGGTCGATTTCGATAAGCTTAACATTTATCTGGTCGCCAACGTTTACAACGTCTGTTACCTTTTCTACACGCTTGTGGTCAAGCTTTGAAATGTGAACAAGGCCTTCCTTACCGGGAAGATATTCAACAAACGCACCGAATTCCATAACACGTGTAACAGTTGCCGCGAATACATCACCGATTTCAATCTCGCCTGCGATGCCGCGAACAATCTTAACTGCACGCTCTGCAGCCTCCGCATCAGTTGTTGCGAAGAATACTGTACCGTCTTCCTCGATATCAATCTTAACGCCAGTTTCTGCAACGATTTTCTGGATAACCTTACCACCGCTGCCGATAACATCACGGATTTTTTCGGGGTCGATAGTTGTGCTGATAATCTTGGGAGCATATTTTGAAAGCTCTGCACGAGGCTCAGCGATGCACGGAAGCATGCATTCGTCAAGAATTTTGTTACGTGCAATCTTTGTCTTTTCAAGAGCTTCACGGATGATTTCGGGTGTAAGACCGTCAATCTTTATATCAACCTGGATTGCTGTGATACCGTCTTTTGTACCTGCAACCTTAAAGTCCATATCGCCGAAGAAGTCTTCAAGACCCTGAATGTCAACCATTGTGATATAACGCTCGCCCTCAGTTACAAGGCCGCATGAAATACCTGCAACGGGAGCCTTGATCGGAACACCTGCATCCATAAGAGCAAGTGTGCTACCGCAGATACTACCCTGAGAGGTAGAACCGTTTGAGCTGAGAACCTCAGAAACAAGTCTGAGTGTATAGGGGAATTCTTCCTTTGACGGAATAACGGGAACAAGTGCCTTTTCTGCAAGTGCACCATGGCCGATTTCACGTCTGCCGGGGCCACGGCTTGCTCTTGTCTCGCCAACTGAGTATGACGGGAAGTTGTAGTGATGCATATAGCGCTTTGTTTCCTCGTCATCGATACCGTCAAGAAGCTGTTCTTCTGAAATTGTGCCAAGTGTACAGGTTGTAAGAACCTGTGTCTGACCTCTTGTGAAGAGACCTGTACCATGTGTTCTGGGAAGAATACCTACCTCTGATGCAAGAGGACGGATTTCGTCAAGGCTACGACCGTCAACACGCTTGCCGTCGTCAAGTATCCAGCGGCGAACAACATATTTCTGAAGCTTGTAGATAGCTTCGTCAATAAGTGCTTCCTGCTCGGGATACTTTTCGCCGAGAGCAGCGTAAACATCTTCGTAAACAACCTTAAGGTTTTCTTCACGAACATTCTTATCGTCAGTGTCAAGAGCCATTCTTACCTTTTCGATAGCAACAGCCTTAACATCCTCGTAGATTTCTTCGGGAACATCCATGTGCTCGTAATCGAACTTGGGCTTGCCGATTTCTTTCTGGATGCTTTCGATGAATTCGCACATCTTTGCGATTTCTCTGTGTGCAGCCATGATACCCTCAAAAACAAGGTCTTCGGGAACCTGGTTTGCACCTGCTTCAATCATATTTACCTTTTCTTTGGTACCTGCGATTGTAAGGAACATATCGCTCTTATCACGCTGCTCCTTTGTGGGGTTAACAACAACCTGACCGTCAACAAGACCAACTGCCGCACCTGCGATGGGGCCATTGAACGGAATTGATGAAATGCTGATTGCGATTGATGCCGCAACCATAGCAGTTACAACGGGGTCGTTGTCAGGCTCAACGCTCATAACTGTTGTAACAACAGCAACGTCGTTTCTTAAATCCTTCGGGAAAAGGGGACGGCAGGGACGGTCAATACATCTTGATGCAAGGATCGCCTTTTCACTGGGTCTGCCCTCACGCTTAAGGAAGCTACCGGGGATTTTACCTACTGCGTAAAGCTTTTCTTCGTAATCAACTGCAAGAGGGAAAAAGTCAACACCCTCACGCGGCTTTGCCGATGCAGTTGCGTTTGCAAGTACAACTGTTTCGCCGTATCTCACAAGACAGCTACCACCTGCAAGCTGAGCCATTTTGCCTGTTTCAACAACAAGCTTACGGCCACAAAATTCTGTTTCAAAAGTTCTGAACATACTATTCCTCCATTTGTTTTCTGGAAGGGGAGCTGTTTATCACTTAAGAAAACATACAAGGTTTCATATGCTTTCTTAAGTGCTAAAACCCCTCTCCCTTCCGTATTTTTTGTTTTGTAATAATGGAAGTAGAGTGTAGGGAAGTCCCCACACTCTACCTTTTTTATTACTTTCTGAGACCGAGCTTTTCTACGATTGCACGGTAGCGTTCAATATCAACGCTCATAAGATACTTAAGAAGACCACGTCTCTTACCAACCATCTTAAGAAGACCGCGTCTTGAGTGATGGTCCTTCTTGAACTCTTTAAGATGCTCGTTAAGGTGATTGATTCTCTCAGTGAGAATAGCAATCTGAACCTCAGGAGAACCTGTGTCTGTCTCGTGTACCTTGTACTGCTCGATAATGCTCTGTTTTGTTTCTTTTAACATAACAAAAACCTCCTAAATAATATTGGTCTTTACCTCCGCACAACCAAGAACAGGGTTGGAGAAACCGCCGCCCATAGCCGTGGGATAACATACCACAAAGCATCTTATCACAAACACAGTAGTTTGTCAACTGTTTTTTCTCTTAATCAGTCAAGCTGATTCAGGGGCGTTTGCTTTTCGCTAAGGGGCATAAGCTCGTATCCCTCGCTTTTAAGATATATTAGTGCCTCCTCAAGAAGATTTGCGGTGCTCTTTCTGTCGTGAAAAAGGATGACAGGCTCACCCTTGCATCTTTTAAGGTCTTTTTCAAGGTTACTCAGCACCCTTTCCTTTACTATAGCACCGACGGAATCTCTTGGGTCAACATTCCAGTCCCATATAAGATATCCGTTATCCTCAAGCATTTTTGCCTGAGCATCCGTCAGCCGATAGTACGAGCCAAATGGCACACGCACAAGGCGGGTTTTTTCTCCCGTTACTTTTTCGAGCGAGGCGTTTGCACGGTTCATTTCCTCGAGGGGCGAGGAGGGCGACGAATAAATTTTCTCACTGTGGCTCACACCGTGCAGTCCCACACTGTTTCCGCCTGCAACAATCTGCCTGATAAAGTCCGGGTACATAGTTATTCTTTCCTCTAAGACAAAAAATGTCGCCCCTGCGTCATACTTTTCAAGTGTCTTTAAAATATGCGGTGTGTTCAGGGTGGGACCGTCGTCAAATGTTATATACGCAATCTTTTTTCCGTCATCTTTTGCACTGGCAAAAAATATGGCGGACATAAGTACAGAGAGTAAAACAAATAGTATGATAAGGTTTTTTATTTTCACCAAAACCACCCTTTCATACTATTTATACTTTAAATACTGCTATATTATGCTTCAAGCGAGATTGCATGCGATATCGACGGAATATTTTCGCCCTGCATAGTCATAGTAGGGCTCATAAGAGCGCCCGTTGCCGCAAACAGAACACGCTTTAGCTCACCCGACTTGATTTTCGGCAAGATATATCCGCAAAGCACACTTGCCGCACATCCGCAACCGCTTCCGCCTGCGTGCGTATCCTGCTCGTTCGGGTCAAACATCGATGCTCCGCAATCCATATAATTATCACCAAGCTCTATCCCATCTTTTGAAAGAAGCTCGCGTGCCATTTCCATACCAATCAGCCCAAGGTCGCCCGATACGATAAGGTCATAGTAGTCTACACCTCTGCCAAGAGCCTCAAGATGGCGTTTTATTGTATCTGCAAAGGCGGGCGCCATTGCCGCCCCCATATTGTTTGCATCCTTTACGCCAAGGTCTACAATTCTTCCCACGGTTACGCTTTCGATATAAGGAGGCTTTTTATTTTTCCCCAGAACAACACAGCCACTTCCCGTAACTGTCCACTGAGCCGTCGGTGTACGCACCACGCCGTACTCAAGCGGTGTGCGAAACTGCTTTTCCGCACTGCAGAAATGGCTGCTTGTAAGGCAAACCACACGCTCTGCACAGTCTTCCGTAAGGATCGCCCCGATGCACAGGCTTTCTGCCATTGTCGAGCACGCCCCGAATATCCCCAGATAAGGTATTTGTGTAGAGCTCAGCGCATATCCCGACGAGGTGCATTGATTAAGCAAATCTCCCGCAATTATAAAGTCGATATCCTCGTTTTCAAAGCCGCCCTTCTGGAGAGCAACCGTCATTGCGTGTTGCTGAAATCTGCTCTCTGCCTTTTCCCAGCTTTTTTCTCCGTGATAAGCGTCGTTTACGATAACATCAAAATATTCTCCAAGCGGTCCCTCGCCCTCTTTTTGACCAACAACACTGCCGCAGGACAGTAAAGACGGCTTTTTATCAAACACAACCGTTCCGCTGCCAACATATTTCATTCAACTCACCTCATAATCCAATAGATAAATCCCGCAATGATTGACGAAACAGTGCCATAAACGATAACGGGGCCCGCCACAACAAACATTTTGCTTGCCATCCCTGTAACAAACCCCTCCGTCAGAAATTCCATTGCAGGTGAAACAACAGAGTTTGAAAAGCCCGTGATGGGAACAAGCGTGCCTGCACCTGCCTGCTTTGCGATTTTGTCAAACACATTAAGAGCCGTGAGCACTGCCGCAATAAGTATAAGCGTTATGCTTACAGCTGTTGCGGAGGTTTCTTCACTCAACCCAAATTTCAAATACATATTTTTAAAGATTTGCCCGAGCATGCAGATAAACCCACCCACCAAAAAAGCCTTTACGGTGTTACTTACTATCGGCGACGGGGGCGAGTACCTTTCCACCATTTTTGAATATTCTTTTTTTGAGATGTCAGCCATATATTCCTCCTATATTAAAACCGATGCTTCTCCCGCACCACCGATGCCTATAGCAATATACCTGAGTATACAAAGCACGGTAAACATCAGTACGATTATAGTTATTTTGTATTTTTTATTCATAATAAATTCACCACCTGCATTTATTTTTTCCACAAAAAAAAGAAATTCTCAACAAAATGAGAATTTCTTTTAGTAAATTTTTACTTTATAAATTTTTTAATGATTGGAAGCGAAGAAAGCTCTTCCTTGCTGAACACCTTGAAAAGCACAATTGCCGCAAAGTAAACAACAACACCGCAACCTATTGATATGAGCGTCGCAAGAGTATTCGACCACGGCAAAACGAGCTTATGCACGCCGAAAACTGCCGCCCCCATAACCACAGAGGCTATAAACGGTTTTGCAAAATAGCGCACAAAGCCGAGTTTCATCGGCAAATTCTTGCGAAGAATTGCAAAGCTTACAAGGAAAGCAAACCCCTGACAAGCGATGCTTCCGATCGCCGCACCGTAAATGTTTATCTCGGGGATAGGAATAAGGATTAGATTCAGAATGAGCTTTGCTATTCCGCCGATAAACACGCTGAGTGCAGGAGCAAAAATTTTGCCCATACCCTGTAGCGAGCCATAAATAGTCTGACTCATAGCAGAGAAGAATACCGTCGGTGCAACCATCATAAATATTAGTCCGCCCTCACTTGCATTTGGGTAAATCATCTGCAAAATGGGGTTTGCAAGTGCAATATAACCCATAGTGCACGGAAGCGCAATAACCGTTGTTACAAGAAGCGAAAACGATATTTTTTTGCGTGCAGTTTCCACATCTTTTACGGCTAGCGCACCCGCAACCGTAGGCACAAGCACTGTTGAAAACGCAATATTAAGTGCAAGTGGAAGATTTATAAGCACATCTGTTTTGCTTAAAATACCGCTTAAGCGTACTGCCTCTTTTGAAAGTGCTGCCACGCTTTCAAACTGGGGAGCGAGCGCAATTTTTACGCCACGCACCACGGTTATAATATCTATCAGTCTGTTAAGTGTTGCAACGATGCTTCCGAGAGAAATGGGGATTGAAACAAGCAGTATTATTTTTGCTATTTTAACCCCTGTGCCCTTAAGCTTTATCGGCGGAGCGTTTTTCTCCTCTTCCTTTAATCTTTTTCTGTGAAGGCTATAAAAACCAAACAGATACAAGCAACTCAAAAGCGTTGATATAGTTGTTGCAAGAGTTGCCCCCGCCGCCATAAATTCGGGTTTTGAGCCTGCCATTGCAAGAACAATTAAAATCGTTACCGTGCTTTTAAGAAGCTGCTCCAATACCTGACTTGAGTTTGTTGCCTGCATATTCTGCTGGCCCGCAAAAAAGCCCCTTATAACGCTTGAAACCGACACAAACACAATCGACGGTGCAAGCACTTTTATTGTATATACAGAGAGCGGCGTGTCAAATATGTATGTTGCGATAAACTCCGCACCAAAATACATCACGCACGAGAAAAACAGCCCGACAATCAAAAACAGGCGAAGTGCTACCTTGTAAATTCGCATTGCGCCCTTAAAGTCGTCAAGCGCACATCTTTCGGCAACAAGCTTTGAAATTGCGTTCGGGATACCTATTGAGCTTATTGCAAGTAAAAGCGTATATATCTGAAAACCGAAATTATAATACCCGTTTCCGATATCACCAAAACCGTCTATATTGGTAATTACCATTCTGTAGGCAAAGCCGAGAAGCTTCACAACAATCTGGGCAAACACAATGGTAAGAACATTCATCAGAAACGAGGGTTTATTTCCCTTTTTAACCATAATTCACCTCAGTTAAGAGCGTACACTGCTCTTTCTCCGCCGATAAGCTTGGGGCGGGTTTTTGCACAGATTATCGGTGCGCAGCCTATCTTTTTAACAGAAAGTCTTACAGGCACGCAAACCGCCTTAATATGCATACCGATAAGCGTTCCACCAATGTCAATACCTGCTTTTGCCTTAACCGTTTCAACAAGAACGGGGTTTTTGAAGTGGCGATAAGCATTTGTGGCAAATGAGCCGCCTGCCTTGGGCTGAGGTATAACGCTTACCTCGTCAAGAGAATACTTTTCGAGACATTCCTCCTCAATCACTAGCGCTCTGTTAAGATGCTCGCAGCACTGCGCCGCAAGGTAAATACCCTTTTCGCAAAGCACCTCGTAAATGCCCTCAAAAATTGCCGTAGCGGCATCGTAATTTGAATTTGTGCCGATTTTATCCCCGCAAACTTCGCTACTGGAGCAACCGACAACGAATATATCACCTTTTTTAAGCCCTGCAAGCTCTACAAGTTCCATAGCTGCAGTACGGCTTTCGCTTTTTATTTGATTTAGCATTTGTTTTCACCTCAAACTTCATTATACACCTATGTTAAAAAAAACGCAATAATAAAAACACCTCGCATATATATTATATGAGGTGATTATATTGGATAACCAAAAATATATGTG
This sequence comes from Clostridia bacterium, assembly GCA_045649225.1. Lineage (GTDB taxonomy): Bacteria > Bacillota > Clostridia > UMGS1883 > UMGS1883 > UMGS1883. Next base: position 28,768 of record JAZRPN010000055.1, read on the forward strand.
CTATATTACATATGCTATCGCACTTGATAAAATGCCAAGCCTTCCCGAACTTATGCCATTTTCAAAAGAAGCCCCCGCGCCTGAAGCTTCTCAAAGTGCACCTGCCGAGCACCCGCCCGGATTTGTGATGAAGTGGTTTCAGCAAGGAGGTTTCCCCGAAGACGACGTGGACTAGGAATGTTAAAAACGCCCATAACGCAAAACTAAACTCTATTATAAAAAATGTAGGGGAGGGACTCTGTGCCCTCCCCTTTGAATTTTCACATTCCTTTATTTTCTAAAAAATCCGACAAAATCCTTGCCGCACTTACAACAAACGCTAAGCAGGGGCGTTTTTCGTAAAATTCTTTTGAACGAGGCGTGGGCGTCGGGTCGGGTTTTTCTACCCCAATTCCCATAAGCTCACGGCAGATTATCGTGTGATACTCGTCCTTAAACTTTTCCGACACCTCCTGAACGTATGAATAAAGCTCTTTTTTCGCTTTATCGTCCTTTGCGTCGGTGTAGCCATAAAGTTCGCTGAGCACCATCGCCATACCGCTCACGGCACCGCAAACTTCCCTTAATCTTCCCATTCCGCCACCGAATGCACTGCTACGGCGAAGTGCGCCCTCTTCACTAATTCCCATTTTGTCGGCAAATGCCGCAAAAACGGACTGCGCACAGTTGTACCCTTCGGTAAAATATTTACATGCAAGCTGTTCGTATTTGTTCATTGGTATCACCTCGAAAATTTTTTAAAGCAATAAAGTTTACTCTCCCATAAAGGCTCCCTTGTGTAAAGGGAGCTGTCAGCATAGCTGACTGAGGGATTGTTTAACTGCATTTTCAATATACATACACACGCCCTCAAAGTTTTTCAAAACATCAAGATTTGATATTCTGATAACTTTTATCCCATATTGCTCTAAATAAATAGTTCTTTTTTCATCATTGACAAGTCCGTCATCCTCGTAGTGTTGCGATCCGTCTAATTCAATGACAAGATTTGCTTTTGCACAATAGAAGTCTGCAATATATTTACCTAACACCTTTTGCCTTGTAAACTTTATATGGTAACTTCTTAAAAAATCATACCAAAGGTGTTTTTCCTCTTTAGTCATATTTTTCCTAAGTTCCTTTGCAAATGAAACTATTTTCTTATTATGTTTTCTATCCATTTACAACCCCTCCGAGTTTGCTTCGCAAACCCACCTCCCCTTACACAGGGGAGGCTTTTTTGATGATGTTTAACAACCTTATCTTACCACATAATGTTTAGCTTTTCAACAAAAAAGAAAAGCAAAAAACCCTTATCCTTTTGCTTTTCTTAAGCCCGTGTATATAACATAAACACCTACAGCAAGTAGTATCAAGCCAAAAACATCCCCGAATGTATGTAAAAATGCGCTCGCCACGCTATACCCTTGCTCTGTTACCATTATTATAACTCCCTGTACGGCTTCGATTAATAAGGCTATCCCGTATCCTGCAAGAAGCGCTCCGCCTCCGCCTATAATCAGTCCCTTGAAATAGCTTTTCATAAAACTCCCTTCTTTCAATAAAAAAGTGCGCAGTCGTAAGACTACGCACGAAAAAGCGTTCTCTTACTGTTGCAACACAACCTCAAGAATAAAGAACATCACGAGGAAAAGAGAAACACTTTTTACCAAAACAAGTATTCCTCACA
>JAZRPN010000056.1:0-13998 GCA_045649225.1 Clostridia bacterium
GTTTGAGCAGAGATGCGGCACACCGTTCGCCAAGCCCTGCCTCCTCAAGTTTGTATCTTACGAGCTCCGAAAGCCTTAAAAGCCTTATTTTTTCATTAACCCGTGCAGGTTGGACGGAAAGGCGTTTTTTCAGCTTGTCCTTTTTTATTCTGTGATAGCTGATAAGATTGTAGTAGCCTTCACCCTCTTCAATATAGCCGAGGTTCTTTCTATGTATGTTTTCAACCATGGAAAGCTCAGCACACTGGCAATCCTTTGCCTTTACTATAATTGCGGGCACTTCCGCAAGGCCTGCAAGCACTGCCGCACGCACGCGCCTTTGGCCGCACACAATCTCATATCCGTAATCATTGCTCCGAAGAAGCACCGGCACAATAATTCCGACCTCTTTTATAGACTCGGCAAGCTCCAAAAGCTCTGTTTGCTCAAAATTTCTCCGTATTTGATAGGGGTTTGGCAAAATACTGTCAATTTTTATCATTCTTATCTTTTGGGGCTGGGAAATCATACTTATTCCTCCTAATTTATACTGCAATAATTATATCACCATGCACCACAATTATAAATAAGAAGTTTTCGCCTTTTGACGACAAGGCTTGCCCAAAAACCCGCCTATAATGCAAAAAAGAGCTGTAAAAAACATTTTTACAGTTCTTTCTGTGGGAATAGGAAAAAATGTTCAGAACGGACAAACTGAGCCAAGAAGCCCATCGGCTTCTTGGGTTACCCGAAGGCGTACGATGGTACGTCGAGAGGCGAAGTTTGTTCGTAGCAAAAGGCTCAAAAAAAGAAGGAAAATCTCATAAAATGAGATTTTCCAACCGAAATAAGTAATTTAAATAATTCCATACTTAGCTATATCATATATAATAGTTGCCTTTTGCGGTCTGGGCATTTTTAACATTCCCTTTTCTATTTTAGTATTGGGTCCTTACTGGGTTTTCCCGCTTTTCTGGGATATGCGGGGGGAGTGGGGGATAATTTTTTTATAACAACAAGGCAGTGCTTAATCCCCGACGGCAAAACAATTTCCTGCACTCTTACGGTTTTTCCGCCAAGTTTTTTTATTGCAGGCTTTGCTCTTTCAAGCTCGTCAGACACCTCAGAGCCTTTCATTGCGATGAAAAACCCACCAACTTTAACAAAGGGGAGAGCGTATTCCGCCAAAACGGCAAGGTCTGCAACGGCCCTGGCAGTTGCTATGTCAAAGCTTTCACGCAGCTTTGTTCTTGCGCCCTCCTCCGCACGGCTGTGAATTGCCTGGGAGTCAGAAAAACCGAGTTTTTCCGATACATTCTGCAGAAAGGAAACCCTTTTGTTCAGCGAATCAAGCATGGTAAGTTTTATATCCTCACGCACTATTTTAACGGGAATTGACGGAAATCCTGCGCCTGCACCAATATCGATAAGGCTGCATCCGTTTTCAATCTCTTCACAAAGGGTTAGCGTGATACAGTCAAGAAAGTGCTTTTCCTTGATTTCGTCATCTTCTGTTATTGCGGTAAGATTTACGACTTTATTGTATTCAAGCATCATTTCCTTGTAGATTTCAAGCTTGGAAAGTTGCTCCTCGCTCACTTCAATACCAAGCTTTTCCGCTTCTTTAATTAAATCCATAATTACTTTCCTTCCGATGCAAGATAAATGAGCAAAACGCCTATATCTGCGGGGCTTACGCCACTTATACGGCTTGCTCTGCCGATGTTTTCGGGCCTCATTTTGTCAAGTTTTTGCCTTGCTTCTGTTCTTAATCCGTAGACTTTGTTGTAGTCAATGTCTTCAGGAAGGCGTTTCTTTTCGTTTTTCCTGAATTTTTCGACCTGATCACGCTGTCTTTTGATGTAGCCCTCGTATTTTATCTCAATTTCCGCCTGCTGCCACACTTCATCTGCCAAAACAGGCCTTTCGGCATCAAACGGTGCCAGTTCTTCATAGGTAAGTTCGGGACGGCGGATAAGTTCTGCCAATTTTATTCCCGTTGAGAGCGTTTTGCTACCCTTTTTCTCTAAAAATTCGTTAATTTCCTTTGATGGAGCGATGTTTGTGCGTGATATTCTCTTAACTTCCTTGTCAATATTTTCCTTTTTTGTAATAAAATGGGAATATCTTTCCTCGGAAATCAAGCCTATTTCGTGCCCCTTGTCTGTAAGACGGATATCAGCATTGTCCTGACGGAGCAAAAGTCTGTATTCCGCCCTTGATGTGAGCATTCTGTATGGTTCATTTGTGCCTTTTGTTACCAAATCATCTATTAAAACGCCGATATATGCCTCGCTTCTGTCAAAAACAACAGCTTCCTTTCCGTCGAGCTTGCGTGCGGCATTTATTCCTGCAATCAAGCCCTGTGCTGCCGCCTCTTCGTAACCGCTTGTTCCATTGAACTGACCGGCGCCGAAGAGCCCCGGTATTTCACGGAATTCAAGCGATGGCTTAAGCTGAAGCGGGTTGCAGCAATCATATTCTATAGCGTACGCACTGCGCATAATTTCGACGTTTTCAAGGCCCTCCATCGTTTTAAGCATTGCAAGCTGAACATCCTCGGGAAGACTTGAACTAAGCCCCTGAAGATACATTTCATGCGTTGAAAGACCCATCGGCTCTATAAACACCTGATGGCGGTCTTTATCGGCAAATCTCACAACCTTGTCTTCTATTGACGGGCAGTATCTTGGGCCTACACCGTCAATCATGCCGTTAAAAAGCGGACTTCTGTGAAGATTCTGCCTGATTATTTCGTGGGTTTTTTCGTTTGTGTATGTAAGATAGCAACAAACCTTGTTTTCCTGCTTCTCAGTTGTTTCAAAAGAAAAAGGAACTATATTTTCGTCGCCAAGCTGTTTTTCAAGGCGTGAAAAGTCGATACTTCTTTCGTGAACACGTGTTGGCGTTCCTGTTTTAAATCTTACAAGCTCCACTCCAAGCTCTGCCAGGCTGTCGCTAAGCCCGGTTGACGGGAAAATGCCGTCGGGACCGCCACTGTAGGATGTTTCTCCAATAATTATTTTGCCTTCAAGATATGTTCCCGTAGACAAAATAACGCAATCTGCCGTAAATTGTGTTCCCGTATGAATGGTGAGCAGAAATCTGCCGTCTAATCTTTCTATTTTCTTTACTTCTGCCTGCCTTATGCTGAGGTTTTCCTGCTCTTCAAGGCGTTTTTTCATTTCTATCTGATAGGCACGCCTGTCCGTCTGTGCACGGAGAGAGTGCACCGCAGGGCCTTTGCCCAGGTTGAGCATTCTCGTCTGAAGCTTTGTTAAATCGGCAACCTTGCCCATTTCGCCACCGAGAGCATCAATTTCCCTTACAAGATGCCCCTTTGCCGTGCCACCGATACTGGGGTTGCATGGCATATTTGCGATTGAGTCAAGATTTATTGTTATGATTGCCGTTTTCTTTCCAAGGCGTGCAGAAGCAAGCGCCGCCTCGCATCCTGCGTGCCCCGCACCGACAACTACTATATCATAATTGAAAATATCATGCATTTTTTACACCATCCTAATACCAATAGCTAAAGGGGATTATAAAGCGGCGGCACGGCGAGTGCCGCGCGAGCGAAAGAGCGTCTCAGGCACGCTTCCTATTTTCCGAGGCAGAATTTTTCGAAAATTCTGTTGACAGTTTCCTGATTTACGCTTATACCCTCAGCTTCGCCAAGCGACGAAATTGCCTGCTGTAGGTCTATTGCCGCAAGATCGCTGAAAAAGCCATCCTCAAGCGTCTGACGGGCTTTTGCGATGCTTTCTGCAGCTCTGACAACTGCCTCGTACTGTCTTTCGTTTGCGATGAGAACAGTGGATTCACTGCCACCGATTATTTCTGAAATTCTCTTTTTAATAAGTTCTATCCCTGCATTGTTTTTTGCACTTACAGAGATATATCCCTCTTTTTCATTATCGCTCAAATCGTTCTTGTTTGCAACAAAAATACACTCTTTTTCGCCGATTTTTTCGATAATTTCGTTTTCCTCGGGGGTGAGATTTCTCCCCGTTTCCGTTACAAATATGCAAATATCAGCGCTTTTTATATACTCGTACGATTTTTCAACGCCGATTGACTCAACTATGTCGCTGCTTTCACGTATACCTGCCGTATCACCGAATTTTACGGGGATTCCGTCAATGTCTGTATAATCTTCAACAACATCTCGTGTTGTACCTGCAATATCTGTTACAATGGCCTTTTTTCTTTCGAGCAAGGCGTTTAAAAGCGAGCTTTTGCCCGTGTTCGGGATACCGCAGATAGCGCAGACAATACCGTTATTGAGCGCTTCACCCCTGCGGGCACTTTTTTTGAGCAAATCAAGCTCTTTTTCGGCATCCTCTAAAATTCCAAGGAGCTTGCCGCCTGCAAATGTATCGATATCCTCATCGGGAAAATCACTTGCTACCTGAATTGATGCATAAAGGTCAAGCAAAAAGTCCCTTATTTTAACGATTGGCTCGGTTATTCCGCCCTCGAGCCTGTTAACTGCCGCGTAAAGAGCACGGTCGGTCTTTGCCTCGATAACGTCTTTTACTGCCTCCGCCTGAGTAAGACTCAGCTTGCCGCTTAAGAATGCCCTTTTCGTAAATTCTCCCTTTTGTGCAAGTGATGCTCCGTTTTCGATAAGTGCATCTATAATCCTTTCCGCACTTATCACAGAGCCGTGGCAGCTTATTTCGCACACATCCTCACCCGTAAACGAATTCGGCGCTCTGAAAACTGATACTAAGCAGTCATCTATCTTTTCTTCTTTGTAAAAGGCAGTGCCTCTTGTTATGGTATAACCTTTCATTGAGGCAATTTCTTTATTCGTTTTTAATGTTTTTTGAGTTATTTCAAAAGCCCTTTCGCCGCTTACTCTTATAACGGCGATTCCGCCCTTTCCACGTGGCGTTGATATTGCACAAACTGTATCCATAATTTCACACCCTAAACAAAAACGGGGCAGAGATTACATCCTCCGCCCCCTTAAAATTCATTAGTCCTCCATTACAAGCTCGTTTTCCTTACGATTGTAACGGTACTTTGATACATAGTCACTGCCGTATTCTTTCTTTTTTGTTGTAATAACAACGTATCTGTTAGGCTCCTGACCTGAAGAATAGGTTGTTACATTCTTATAATCCTGAAGTGCCGAATGGATAATTCTTCTCTCATTCGGGTTCATCGGGTCAAGGTTAATGTTTCTTCTTGTTTTGATAGCAAGAGAAGCCATTCTTTTAGCTAACTTTATAAGAGTTTCCTCTCTCTTTTTACGGTAGTTTTCAGTGTCAACCGTAACTCTGAGATAATCCTCTTCTTCCTTGTTTACAACAAGTGATGTAAGGTACTGAATAGCATCAAGGGTCTCACCGCGGCGGCCGATAAGAAGACCAACCTCGTCGGGATCTCCGTTTATTACAACCTTTACGGTTTCATCCTCGAAAGAACCCTCATATTCTGCCTTTATACCCATTTTTTCAACGATGCTTTTAACGTAAGCCTCTCCTTTTGCAAGGGGGCTTTCTTCATAAGATACTCTTACAACTGCATCTTCTGTTCCAAGGCCGAGAATACCTCTTTTGCCTTCGCTTACAACCTCGATATCACCGGGGTTTATATCTTCTTTGTTTATTCCAAGTTCGAGAGCTGCTGCTGCAACAGCTTCGTCAACTGTTTTACCTCTTTTTTCAATGACTTTCATTCTTTTTCTTTCCTTTCGGCAAGGTATTTGCTGTATCTTTTTTTACGATTATATTTATAAAATATTGCTGAACGATCTGAACTGCTGTAGAAATGAACCAGTAAAGAGACATTCCTGCAGGCATAATATAGGTGAAGTATGCCGTCATAACGGGCATAATCATCAGCATTGAGTTTGACATACCTGCTGCGCTCTGATTAGAGTCTGCCTGTGCAGATGTCTGTTTTTTTGTCATATAAGATGTTATAAGTGTTGCAATAACAGCAAGAGCAGGGAATATCCACATTTTGATATCTCCAAGATTTCCCTTTAACATACCTGTAAGGTCAATACCCCAAAAGTCAAAGTTAATCGGGGTTTTACCAAGTGCAATAATCTGCTCTTCAACTCCGGGCATGCCACAGAGTGTTACCTGATAGGTTGTCATACTTGCATTTACAGATGTTTTTATAGCATCAATCTGGTCAGGTGTAAGCTGCAGAATATACTGAAGCGGATTGTACACCACATTTATAAATCCGAACAGAATAAACATCTGAACTATAAGGGGAAGACATCCTCCCATCGGGTTTATATCGTTCTTGGTATAGAGTTTTTGAAGCTCCGTACTCATTTTTTCTTTGTCATTCTTATATTTTTGCTGAATTTTTGCAATTTCAGGCTGAAGAAGCTGTGTTTTTGTAGCACTCTTCTGCGACATAAAAGTAAGCGGAATTGTGAGAAGCCTGATAAGAATTGTAACTATAATAAGTGTTAAACCGTAGTTATTAACCAGGTCATAAATGGGCCTTGTTATATACGCAATCGGTTCTGCGAGAATATACAAAAAATTCATATTTTTTCTCCTTTTAAGGTGTTTTAAGGAACAGGATCAAAGCCACCCTTATTAAAAGGATGACACTTTAAAATTCTCTTAACAGACAAATAAAACCCCTTTATTACGCCATATTTACTGAATGCCTGCAAGGCATATTCAGAACAGGTCGGTATAAAGCGGCAGCAGGGTTTTTTAAGCGGCGATATATATTTTCTGTAAAGCTTAATAAAAAAAATAAATAAATTTCTAATCAAGCTCATCCCTTTTTAAAAAGCCCGCTTTCCATAAGCGCACTTTCCATATCATTTTTAATGCCGTAAAAGTTCGCAAATGCTGCACTTTTGCGGGCAACAATTACAATATCGTATCCTGATTCAATATCCGGCAGAAGTCTGTAATTTTCCCTGATTAGTCTTCTTATTCTGTTTCTTAAAACAGCTTTTCCAACTTTCGTGGAAACTGTTATACCAAGTCTGTTGTATGCAAGATTGTTTTTTCTGTAGTATATAACTATCCTTTTCTTAACAACAGACTTTCCCTTGTAATAAGCCCTTTTAAAATAGATATTTTCTTTAAGAGATACTATTTTCATAAATTAAACAAGGCCGGTTCTTTCTGCTATTATGCAGAAAGAACACGTCTGCCTCTCTGACGGCGTCTTCTAAGTACTTTTCTACCGTTAGTTGTACTCATTCTTTTTCTGAAACCGTGATCTTTCTTTCTTTTTCTTACATTTGGCTGATAAGTTCTGAGCATTTTTTTTACCTCCTCATTTTATATAAGCCCGGCTATGCAGGCATTTTAACTCACTCTAACATAGAGATACCTACTTAGTATACATAATCTACCACCCTTTGTCAATATTTTTTTATTTTGATTTACTATTTTTTTATAAATAAAGGTTGAAATTCCGCACTGTAAGTGGTATAATGAAAGGTGTAATTTTAACCTTTTTCACAGACATTTTGTCATATTTTGAAGGTTACTAACAGGAATTTATGTAATATCACGGCTTTTACCTTAGTTTTTAACAGTTTTTATTAACAGCCGTGTTAATAACTTTTTATTTAAGGAATGTTTGAAAATGATATCAGATTTAATGAAAATTTGGACTGAGTGCCTCATTATTTTAGAGGGTGAGGTTACTCCTGTCGGGTACAATACCTGGATTAAGGATATTAACCCGATAAGTATAAATGAATCTACGATTACTCTCGGCGTTGGAAGTACCATTATAAAAAATATGGTTGAAATGCGTTATGCAGAGCTTATTAAAAACACTGTTAAAGAAGTAACTGGCAGAATTTTAAATGTTGAATTTTCACTTAATGATTCTACGCCGGCATCTTCTCAGAAAAAACAAGAGGTTTTAAATAATCCCTACAAAAGATATACGTTTGATAACTTTGTTGTGGGGAGTTCAAACAGATTTGCTCAGTCTGCATCTCTTGCCGTTGCGGAAGCTCCTGCTTATGCTTATAACCCGCTTTTTCTTTATGGCGGTGTTGGTCTTGGTAAAACTCACCTTATGCACGCTATCGGTAACTATATTCAGGAACAAAACCCCGATGCAAAAATTAAGTTTTTAAGTGCTGAAACATTTACCAATGAGCTTATAAATTCCATTCAGTATAACAGAAATCAGGAATTTCGTAATAAATACAGAAATATTGATGTTTTGCTTGTTGATGATATTCAGTTTATTGCCGGAAAAACATCTACTGAAGAAGAGTTTTTCCACACTTTTAATGCTCTTCATGAGGCTAACAAACAGATAGTTCTTACAAGCGACAGACCGCCGAGTGAAATAAAGAGTCTGGCGGAAAGGTTAAAATCACGTTTTGGATGGGGTCTTATTTGTGATATTCAGCCACCTGACTACGAAACAAGAATTGCTATTCTGCGTAAAAAGGCTCAGACAGATAATATCGTTGTAAGTGATGAAATTATTGAATTTATTGCCCAGAAGATAAAATCCAACATCCGTGAGCTTGAGGGTGTATTTAACCGCATTATTGCATACCGCGGTCTTATTAATAAAGAAATAACTCTTGATGTTGCAATGGATGCTCTTAAGGATTATGGCGATAAAAACGAAAAAAAGGTTACTCCTGATTACATTATAGATGTTGTCTCTAAATTTTATAATGTAAGAAAAGAAGACCTTTACTCTGAAAAAAGAACAAACGAAATTGCTTTTGCAAGGCAGGTTGCAATTTATATTATAAGAGAAGTTACAAATAATTCTCTTCCTAAAATAGGTGCAATATTTGGAAAAGACCATACTACTGCACTTTATGCAATTAAAAAAATAACAACCGCTATGGAAGAAGATTTTTCTGTTAAACAAAACATTGAAAATCTCTTAAATGATATAAAGGAAATGAATAATTAACACTTTTATTGTTAATTAACAGTTTGCTTTAAAATCTATTAAATTCTTTAAAGTTATTATTAACAGGTCTATTTTGTTGCTATTTCCCTTTATTACTACATATTCTTTGTTTTTTAACAGTTTTAACATTACTACTTAGACTTTATATAATTATATTATTATTTATAAGGAGAAAATCATGAAATTCTACTGTGATACAAAAAAATTATCTGATGCTATAAATATTGTTTCAAAGGCAGTTTCTTTAAAATCACCTATTCCTCATCTTGAGGGAATTCTGGTTGAAGCAGAGGGCGGAAAAATTACTCTTACAGGAAATAATTTAGAAATTTCAATAAGAACTTCTGTAAGTGCAAATGTAAGTGAAGAAGGAAAAATTGTTATAAATTCAAAAATGTTTTCAGATATCGTGAGAAAGCTTCCTCAGGATGTTTGTGAAATCACAACTAATGATAAAAACAATATTTCTATTAACTGTCTTAATTCTGATTATAAAATTGTTGGTCTTAATGCAGATGAATTTCCTCAGCCACCTGTTGTTGCTTGTGAAAGCAACATAAAGCTTAAGGTAGGTCAGCTCCGTGAAATTATAGGAAAAACACTTTTTGCTGTTTCTCTTGATAATGCAAGAAAAATACTTACCGGTTCACTCTATGAAATAAAGGATAACGTTCTCACTGTTGCAGCAGTTGACGGATACAGACTTGCTCTTAATCATACAAAGCTTGAAGGCACAAATAAGGATGCAAAGCTTATTATTCCGGGTAAAACACAAAGCGAAATTGCAAAGCTTTTAGGAAGCGATGATGAAGAAATAATAGATATTTATTTCTCTGAAAATTATGCTCTTATTGAAACAAATAATATTATTATTACATCAAGACTTATTGAAGGCGAATTTTTTGCATATCAGAATACAATTCCTGCTGAATCAAAGTATGTTGTTAAAGTAAATTGTTTTGATTTTAATAAGGTTATTGAGCGTGTTGAACCTGTAATTGATGATGTAAGCAAAAACTGCATCAAGTTAAAGTTTGGTAACGGAAAAATATATATCAAGTGCGAAACAATCTTAGGTAAAGTTAATGACTTTGTAGAATGTGATTTTTACGGTGAAGAATTTGAAATAGGATTTAACTACAAATATCTTCACGACGCAACATCAAGATGTGAGGGAGAAGAAATTCTTCTTAAAATGAATTCTCCTTTCAATCCTCTTGTTATAAATTCAGTTGATGATGACAGTTACTTATATATGGTACTTCCTGTAAGAATATAAGGAGATAAAATGAAGGTTAGTATAAATACAGAATATATAAAGCTTGACAGTGCATTAAAATACTGCGGTATTGCTGAAAACGGTGCTTTTGCAAAGGAAATTATTTTAAATGGTGAGGTACTGGTAAACGGTGAGGTTGAGCTTCGTCGTGGAAAAAAGCTTTATCCGGGTGATATTTTCACAGTTTTTGAAAAGGAATTTGAAATAGAATGAAAATTTCTAAAATAGAGCTTTATAATTTCAGAAATTACAAAAATGAAACTGTAGAATTAAAAGACGGATTAAATATAATAGTTGGAAATAACGGAATGGGAAAAACAAACATTCTGGAAGCCATTTATTATTTTTCCTACGGAAGAAGTTTCAGAGTAAATGGACACGAAATTATAAAAGACGGTGAAAAAGAGGGAAGAATTAAAATAAATTTCACAAAAGGCGAAAGAGAAATTGAAAGTGAAATAAAATTTTTAAGCGGAAAAAGAAAAGAAATTTATCTTAATGAAATAGAGCTTAAAAAAACAAGTCAGCTTCTCGGTAATTTTATATGTGTTAACTTTACGCCTGATGAAATGAATATTGTAAAAGGTATCCCTGAAATAAGAAGAAAGTTTTGCGACAGTGCAATAATGGTTTTAAGACCGCAATATGTAAAAGAACTTATAAGGTACCGCCAGGTTTTAAACCAAAAAACCGCGCTTTTAAGAAAAGGAAGCCTGGAAACACTTTCAATATGGAATGAAAGGCTTGCTGAAAGCGGTTCAAAAATAATGTTTATGAGAAAAAGCTATATTGAAAGACTGGCGGAAAAAGCAATTCTTTTACAAAATGAAATATCGGACGGAGCAGAAAAGCTTGAAATAAAATACGGTCCTTCAATAAAAATGGGAGAAACTTTAGAGGAAACAAAGCAAAACTTTTTAAATAAGCTTGAGGACATAAAAGATAAAGAAAAAGAAAATTTGTTTTGTCTTGCAGGTATTCACAGAGATGAAATAAACATTGAAATAAATGGAAAAAGTGCAAAAAACTATTCCAGTCAGGGTCAGATTAAAACGGCGGTGTTGTGTCTTAAACTGGCACAAACACAGATTATAGAAGAAGAAAGCGAGTTTTCGCCCGTTCTTTTGCTTGATGATATTTTAAGTGAGCTTGACAAAAAAAGAAGAGAATTCTTAATATCTCACATAAATGGCAAGCAGATTATAATTACCTGCACAGATATTGAAGAAAGCTTCGAAAAAAAGAACATAATCAAAATAAAAAACGGCGAAGTTGTAAAAGGATGATGGTATGTTTCTTCACATAGGGATGGGAAAACTAGTAAATAAAAAAGATATCGTCGGGGTTTTTGATCTCGAAACAACTTCAACGGAGAAAAAAACAAGGGAATTTCTTAAAATAAACGAAAAACAGGGTAATATGACAAACGTTTGTGAAGAAATTCCAAAGACATATGTAGTTTGCGAAAAAAATAAGAGAAAAGAGATATTTATATCTCAGATTTCTTCGCAGACACTGTACAAAAGGGCAGAAAGGATTGAAAATTTTGGAACAGAAAATTAACACTGCTTATGACGAAAATCAAATACAGGTGCTTGAGGGATTGGAGGCCGTAAGAAAGAGACCGGGTATGTATATCGGTTCGACTTCTATAAGGGGTCTTCATCACCTTGTTTATGAAATAGTTGATAACAGTATCGACGAGGCGCTTGCCGGCCACTGTAGTGAAATACAGGTAACAATAAATGAGGATAATTCCGTAACTGTTAAGGATAACGGCCGTGGTATGCCTCACGGTATTCATCCTAAGATGGGTATTTCTACTATTGATGTTATCTTTACGGTGCTTCACGCAGGCGGTAAATTCGGTGGCGGCGGATACAAGGTATCAGGCGGTCTTCATGGTGTTGGTGCATCTGTTGTAAATGCTCTTTCCAAAAAGCTTGAGGTTAAGGTTTACGACGGCGAAAAGGTGTGGTATCAGCATTATAAAAGGGGTATTCCGCAGGGAGAAGTATCGGAAATCGGCACAACTGACGTAACAGGTACAGAAATTACTTTCTGGGCAGATGACGAAATTTTCGAGGAAACAGTTTATGAATTTTCTACCCTTTTGAAAAGACTTCGTGAGCAGGCATTTCTTAACGGAGGTATAAAGATTATTTTCACCGATAAGAGAGAAGAAGAGGACGTTGTTGAAACTCTTCACTACGACGGCGGTATCAAAAACTTTGTATCCTTCCTTTATAACGAGAAAAAGCAGAGAAAAGAAACGCTTGAGGCAATTCACGAGGATGTAATTTATGTAAGCAGTGAAAAAGACGGAAGCATGGCAGAGGTTGCACTTGCGTGGAACACCGGCTATGACGAGGTTTTGGAATCATTTGCAAATAACATCCCAACAACAGAGGGCGGTACGCACGAAACCGGCTTTAAATCGGCACTTACAAAGGTGCTTCTTGACTATGCAAAAAAATATAAGCACATAAAAGAAAATGAAGAGCTTACAGGTGATGACGTAAGAGAGGGTCTTATCGCCGTTATATCCGTTAAGCTTGAAGAACCTCAGTTTGAGGGACAGACCAAAACAAAGCTTGGAAACTCACATATGAGAACTCTTGTGGAATCAATGATTAAAGAAAAGCTTGCTGATTTCCTTGAGGAAAATCCGATTGTTGGAAAATCCATCATAGAAAAAGCTTTGATGGCATCAAGAGCAAGACTTGCTGCAAGAAAAGCAAGAGAAGCAACAAGAAAAACACCGCTTGGTTCAAGCACGCTTCCCGGTAAGCTTACAGACTGTATCGTAAAGGACCCGACAAAAACAGAAGTTTACATCGTCGAGGGTGATTCTGCGGGCGGTAGTGCAAAGCTTGGAAGAGACAGTAAGTATCAGGCAATTCTTCCGCTTTGGGGTAAAATGCTTAACGTTGAAAAGGCAAGACCCGACAAGGTTTACGGAAATGACAAGCTCACACCCGTTATTCAGGCACTCGGAACGGGTATTGGTGAGGAATTTAATATAGAAAAACTCAGATATGACAAGGTTATAATTATGGCCGATGCCGACGTTGACGGATCGCATATTCAGACACTTCTTCTCACATTCTTCTTCAGATTTATGAGAGAACTTGTCGAAACAGGTCATATATATCTTGCAAAGCCCCCGCTTTACAAAATAACAAGGGGTAAGAGAACAACGGTTGCTTTCAGTGATGAGGAAAGAGATCGGATAAGTGAAGAGTTCAAGGGTGATGATGTAAATGCCAAGGTTGATATCAGCCGATACAAAGGTCTTGGTGAAATGAACCCCGAAGAACTTTGGGAAACAACAATGGATCCCAAGAACAGAGTTCTTTTAAAGGTAACTCTTGAAGATGCACAAAGAGCAGACGAAATCTTTAATATCCTTATGGGTGATGAAGTTGAGCCCAGACGAGTGTTCATTGAAGAAAATGCTCAGTATGTAACAAATCTTGATGTGTAATCGGATGGCAATGCCATCCTTTCGAAGCAAAAGTTTTATTTTATAAAAGCATTTGCTTCGAGAGAGGGGCTTTCGCTCGCGCACCGCTCACCGCGGTAGCCCCTGCAAGGTATCAAAAACGAGGTACACGCCCCCGTTTTTGATGATTTTACAGTGTTAAGGGGTTTACCCCTTAACAATCCCCGTATCCTTTTGGATAGGAAAGGAAAGTAAGAAATGGCTAAAAACAGAAAATACGAAGAATCTCATTTTGAAGAATATTTTGAAACCCAGACCATTGTTGATGTTGACATTGAGCAAAGAATGAAAGAGGCGTTTATCGACTACGCAATGTCGGTAATCGTAAGCCGTG
>JAZRPN010000057.1:0-6746 GCA_045649225.1 Clostridia bacterium
AGTGATATGTACTTTGTCTTTACAGTACAGGAGGAAATCGGGCTGAGAGGCGCAAAATGCGCCACACACCACATAAACCCCGAGATTGCCCTTGTGCTTGAGGGTACAACCTGTGCAGATATTTCCCCCGACAAGCCACACCGAGCGGTTACAACGCTTGGTGGCGGATGCGTAATGACGGCTATGGATAATGCCGCAGTATCTGACGAAAAGTATTTTGACTTTATAAAAAATCTTGCAAAGGAAAAAAATATTCCCCTGCAAATCAAACGCACTACGGCAGGCGGAACCGATGCCGGAGCCATTCAGCGCACTCTTGGCGGTGTTAAAACGGCTGTTCTTGCAGTGCCCTGCAGATATCTTCACTCGCCCGTGAGCGTCGCACACGAAAAGGATATTGAGAGCCTTTATTCTTTAGCTAACGCAGTCCTTGCAAATATTGAAAGGAGTGGTTTATGATGGAACTTCTTAAAAAACTTACCGAGTGCCCTGCTCCCTCAGGCAGAGAGGATGGCATCCGTGAAATAATAGAAAATGAACTCAAAGGCATTGCAGACGAAATATATACCGATGCGCTCGGAAACCTTATTTGCCACAAGAAAGGAAACGGCAAAAAGCTGATGCTTGCTGCTCATATGGACGAGATTGGTTTTTTTGTTACATTTATTGACGATAACGGCTTCTTGCGTTTTGCACCCATTGGCGGTATGCCCAAATACAACTGTATAAACACAAGGGTTGTTTTCAGAAATGGTACAGTTGGCACAATTTCGTTTGAGAGTAAAGAAGACCCGACAAAGATAGGCTTTGACAAAATGTATATTGATATTGGCGCATCATCACGCGCAGAAGCTGAAGAAAAGGTCAGCATCGGTGATATGGCAGTGTGGGTCAGTGATATGGTGCTTTCGGGAGACAAGATAATATCGAAGGCTCTTGACGACCGTGCAGGGTGCTACGCACTTATCTGCGCACTTAAGGAGGCTTCCTCTTCCCGAAATGATATTTTTGCTGTGTTTACTGCTCAGGAGGAGCTTGGCCTCAGGGGTGCAAGAACCTCGGCAAACAAGATAGAGCCCGATATGGCAGTTGCACTCGATGTTTCTATTGTGGGCGATACCCCCGAATCGCACGATTTTAGTCTTGCGCTCGGGCAGGGACCATCAATCAAATGTATGGACCGTTCGTTTATAATACACCCATCGGTAAGAAAATTTCTGACGGACTGCGCAAACGACGCACAAATACCGTTTCAATTAGAGGCGGCATCGGTAGGCGGAACGGACTCAGGTGCAATCCATCTTAGCGGAAGCGGTGTTCCATCGGGCACAATTTCCATCCCCACCCGTTATATCCATTCTCCAAACGAGGTAATCTCGGCAGAGGATTTAAGAAACACGGTTTGCTTTGTCAAAAAAATGATTGAAACAGATATTGAAAAATATTTAACCTTTTAAAAAATACAAGTGCCGCAGAGCGGCACTTGTATTTTTTTATACTGGTAGTTGCAAACAAAAAAATAAGTGATATAATATACTTACGGGAGGTGAAGCCATTTTGGCGTAGGTATGGAGTTTTTACAATTAACATATTTTTGCAGTGCAGCCGAAACTGAAAATTTTGCAAGGACGGCTCAGCTTTTCCAGGTGCCGCCTGCCAGCATCTCTCAAAGCATAAAAAGGCTTGAAAACGAACTGGGGAGCACACTTTTTGACCGTTCTGCCAACAATGTTAAGCTTAATGAACGCGGAAAAATTTACTACCAGATGGTAAAGGCTTCGCTCTCTTCTCTTGATGACGCAAAAAAAGCTATCAACACATTAAACGAAATTAAGGGACATATTAAGCTGCTTGTTGCAACCAACAGGGCTCTGGTTAACGAGGCTGTTAAATTTATCTGTTCAAAGTACAAGGGCGTTACGTTTTATATCGAAAACTCTGACGAAAAGGCAGTCATAGATTCTGATGATTATGATTTGATTATTACTGACAATTTCCCTTTCCTCAGGGATGACCGAAGGCTGTCAAGGTACCACTCGGTAAATCTTATTTCTGAAAAACTACTTTTGGCAGTTCATAAGGATAACCCGCTTTCTACGGACGCAAATCCTACTATTGCAGATTTGCTTTTCGAAAGAATAGTTACTTTGAGCGACCGAAGTGGTCTTTACTATCTTACCAGGCACGCATGCAACAGAAACGGATTCTCCCCCAATCTTATAGTGCAAAACGATGATCCGTCTTATATTGTTGACTACATCGAGAAAAATATCGGTGTTTCTCTTGTGCCCGAATTTGACTGGAGGGACAGTTTTTCCGAAAATGTTTGCCTTAAAGAAATACAAGACCTTAAGCAAAAAACAAAAGAGGACCTTGTAAGAGTAACTAAAATATACTACAGCAAATCTAAAAACCTTACAAAGCTTGAAAGACTTTTCATTGAAACACTAAAAGAATTTGCGGATAAAAAGGTGATGCAGGGTTAAAAACCTGCATCACCTTTTACGTTTTTTAGCATAACTCTGATGTTATGCTGAGGATATAAAATTTGGATATTTACAAATAACTAAAAACCGTGCTAGACTATAATAAATATAATATATTTGCTCGTTTTATTTGGGCAACATTTATGTTAGCCTAAAAAATTGGCGCAAAAAAGGAGAATTGATTATGGCTCAAATTAAATTTGGTGTTGTCGGCGCAATAAGAGGTATGACCTTTATTGAGCTTTTGGGGACTTTCGGCGATATGGCGTGCCTGCACGCTGTTTGCGAAAATAACAGCGAAAATCTTGCAAAAGCACAGGATAAAATTCCCGAGAATGTAAAGGTATATTCCGACTACGATGAATTTCTGAATTCAGGAATAGATGCCGTTGTTTTAACAAACTTTTTCCACGAGCACTCATCCTTTGCGATTAAAGCTCTGGAAAAAAATATCCACGTAATCAGCGACACAACTGCAGCACCTACTCTTGGCGACTGCGTTAAGCTCGTAAGAGCGGCAGAAAAATCCAAGGCTAAGTATATGCTTGGTACAAACGGCATTTTCAAAAAATGTATTCAGTTTATGAAAAAACAGCTCGAGGACGGAAAGCTCGGCAAACAGTATTTTGCAGAGGCGGAATATCTCCACTGTTCCGAAAAACCTAGGGCTTGGGGAAATGACGATACTCACTGGAGAAGAATAATGCCCGGTACATACTACAATATGCACACATTGGGAACTCTTATGTATGCAACAAACACTATGCCCAAGAAGGTAACTGCAAGGGTTATATATGATGATAACCAGGTAAAAAAATACAACTATCTTCATGACCATGTAGGTGCAATTTCTCTTTGTGAAATGGATAACGGTGCAACCTTCTCGGTAACAGGCTGCTGCCGCTTCGGTCCTACAAGCAAGTGGTTCAGACTTATTGGAGAAAATGGCACACTCGAAACCCAGAGATACGACGAAACAACAGTTATGTTCGCATCATACGACAAGCACTTCTTCCCCGATGAAGAAATGCCCGAGATAGAGGTTTACAAGCCCAAGTACGAGGAGCTCAATATGGATCCCAAAGAGGAGTTTGAATCATACACCGAAGAGCAGATGCGTCTTGGACACGGCGGTATAGATTTCTGGCTTCTGTTAAACTTTATAAAATACATAAACGGAGAGTATGAGCCCTTCTTTGATGTGTACAGATCTACAGCTCTTTCTGCAACTGCAATCCTCGGTTGGAGAAGTATTCTTAACAACTGTCTTGAATATGAAATTCCCGATTTCACTAAGGAAGAAGATAGAAAGAAATACGAAAACGACTTCTTCTCACCGTTCGAAGAAGAGGGCAGCGAATACTTTGTTTCTCCGATGTCAAGATAACGAGGTGTTTTATGGAAGCAAAGCTTTTAAATTACATAGATGAAAACAAAGACATTTTGTTTAACACATTGTCGGAGCTTGTAAAAATAAACACAGAGAATTTTATAACGCACGGCAACGAAAACGCAGGTCAGGAGTACCTTGAAAAAATCTGCAAGGAGATTGGTCTTAAGGTCGACAGGTTTACTCCCGACAGCGTTGACGGACTTGTCCAAAACGTTGACTATATGCCCGGTAGAAATACCGACAAGCGTGAAAACCTTGTTGCAACCTTCGAGGGCGAAAACAAGGACAAGAGCCTTATGCTTGCGGCTCATATGGATACGATGCCGCTTGGTGATTTAAACGATTGGGAAAACGACCCGCTTTCAGGTCTTATTAAAGATGGTAAAATCTACGGCAGAGGCTCGGGCGACGACAAGTTTGGACTTGCAGTAGCGTGGTTTTTGATTAAGGCACTTAAAGACCTGGGAATAAAACCGAGCCGAAACATCCTGATAGGGTCTTATATCGATGAGGAATACGGCGGCGGAAACGGAGCATTAGGATTAGCGCTTAAATATCCGTGCGACTGTGTTATTAACCTTGACTCTAGCGGATTTGAAACAGAAGCCCTCGGCGGTGGATGTTTTAAATTAAAGCTTGTAACTACGAAAAACGATAAGGCTATTGCATCGGTTTTCGATGTGTTTACAGGGCTTAATCTTATAAAAGAAGAGCTCGAAAAGCTACATAACACAGGTAAAACAACCGTAAGGTTTTCTAATTTCGAGGGTGGCAAAGGTGGCGTAAAAGAGGCAGTTATAAACATTGCAATCTACACCGATATGTCAAAGGAAGAAACACAAGCAAAGCTCGACTCTATCATAACGCTTCTTACTCCCGAGTTTGAAAAGCTGAATCTTACAACAGAAGGCTTTGTTCTTACAACACGCTTTTTCCATTACGGCGAAGCCCGCAAGGATAGCCGTGAGGTTAAGCTTTTAACAGAGCTTATTACACAAAAGACGGGAGAAGCACCCGATACGAGAGGCACGTGCCTTTCAGATTTATCACTTGTTTTAAAATATGGTTCAAATAACAGCTTTAACTATGGTATGCCACGCGGCTCCAAAACGGGCGGCGGCGCACATCAGCCCAATGAACACATTGAGTGCGAGAAGCTTTTGGACCTTACTAAAATAATGGCAAAGTTAATAATGAAAATATAATTTTAAGGAGGAAACGATATGCCATTTGTTAACACTTTCAAATTTGCCCCGGCAGAGTGGCTGCCTTTTCAGGACAGAAAGGTTTTAGACGAGGTTGTAAACGTAGATATGAACGCTCGTCAGGGAAACATTTTCGAAAATCATGAATTCGAACTTAAAGTAGTTTATGATGTTCATAACTACTTTGCTGCAGACCTTATGCAGAGAATCAGAATGTCTGATATAAACAACGAAAAGCTCGTTGTAATTCTTCCCAGCCCTGAAAACGCTGTGTTCATCAGCGTAACAGAGGCTCTTAACAAGCTTAGAATCAGTTGCCGCAACGTTCACGTATTCTTCTTGTATGAATATGCTAACGAAAAGGGCGAAGTAGCTCCCTGGCAGAGCCCCTACAGCCGTAGCGGCCACTTTATGAGATACTTCTATAACAAGCTCGATGCTGAGCTCAGAATGCCCATGGAACAGATTCACTTCTGGACAAAGGACAACATCGATACATATTCAGATGAACTCGCAGCTCTTGGCGGTGCTGATGTTTGCTACACAGCTCTCAGCTGGTCAAGCGGTATCGGCGCTATCGACCCCGAAACCTTCCCTGCTAAAACTACAGAGGAATTTTTGGCTATGGGTTCACGCTTGGTTACTCCTATGGCAGAGATGATCGCTCACGATTCACTTCGTGGTATGTTTGGCTGCTCAGGTGATATTGCAAACGTTCCTCCGATGGCAGTAACAGTTGGTCCTAAGGACCTTTTCGCATCAAAGGAATGGATTGACGTTGAATACTTGGTAAGCTGTGGCGGTTTCACCGCTCATCAGAAGTTCCCGCTTCGTCTTGCTATGTATGGTCCGATTTGCCCCGAGAACCCCGGTTCTATTATGAGACTTCACAAGGGCACATGCTATGTATCAGCATCCGTTGCCGTAGCACCGCAGTCACTTCCGGACTATGATTATTTGCCCGAAAAATTAGCAGAAATCACAAAAAAAGAAGCGTAAGGAGGAATAGATATGAACCGCAGTTTATTTGATTTTGAGCCAAGCAAATGGCTTCCCACTCAGGATAAAGCAGTTTTGGAATACTGCAGAAACATCAAAAGAGAAGAGATGGATATAACAAACGAAAACGGCTATAGCGTTAGAGTTGTTCCCCATCCCTCAAGCGCAGTTACCTGCGAACTTTTCAACTGGATTTACAAATCAGACGTTGAGGATAAAAAGACAGTTATTGTATTCCCCAACTCCTGGAGAGATATTTATATCACAGCAGTTGAAATGTGTAACAAATTCAATGTATCAGGCAGAAACATTCACGCTTTCTGTATGGACGAGTATGCTGACGAGGACGGTAACGTTGCTCCTATCACATGGCAGCGCTCACTCGGTGGCCACTTTATGACAGAGTTTTATATGAGCTTCCGTGAGGACCTTCGCCCCCCGCTCAAGCAGATGCACTACTACACAAACGAAAACATCAACCACTATTCAGACCTTATCGCTGAAGAGGGTGACGGCGGTGCTGACCTTATCGTTTCTGCAACAGGCTGGATTGGTCATACTGCATTTATCGACCCCCACACAAAGGCTTTTAAGGCAGATAACCTTGAAGACTTCCTTAAGATTAAGGCAGGCTTTGTTGACAACCATCGTCTTACAGTTATT
>JAZRPN010000058.1:0-4851 GCA_045649225.1 Clostridia bacterium
AAGGGTAGTAAAAAAGGTAAAATAGAAATTGAGTACTACTCTGTTGCAGATCTTACCCGAATAGTGGATTTATTATGATTAAAATTGCGGAAACCCGCGTGAAGATTGATATACGAAAGGAAAATTGATTATGCTTGACATTAAAATCATCAGAGAAGAAACCGAAAGAGTTAAAAAAGCCCTTTCAAGAAGAAAAGAAGTTGTTGATATCGATGCAGTAATCGAGCTTGACGACAAAAGACGTGCGCTCCTTTTTGAAGTAGAGAGCCTGAAAGCAAAACAAAACGAGGTTACGAAGCTTATCCCCAAAATGAAAAAAGAGGGGCAGGATACAACCGAAGTTTTTGCCGAAATGAAGGCAATTTCAGAGAAAATCAAGGACCTTGACGTTTCTGTTCGTGAGGTTGTTGAAGAGCTCAACAAAATGATGCTTACAATCCCCAACATTCCCGACGAAAGCGTTCCTGACGGCAATACAGACGAAGATAACGTTGAAATCCGTAAGTTCAGCGAACCCACAAAATTTGAGTTTGAGCCTAAGCCCCACTGGGAACTTGGTAAAAACCTTGGTATGCTTGATGCAGATACTGCTGCAAAGATTACAGGCGCTCGTTTTACAGTGTACAAGGATGCAGGTGCAAGACTTGAAAGAGCCGTTATAAACTATTTCCTTGACACACATACAGAAAATCACGGTTATACCGAAGTATTCCCGCCATTTATGGTACACAGAAACTCAATGATAGGCACAGGCCAGCTTCCGAAATTCGAGGAAGATGCATTTAAGGTTTCAGGAACAGACTATTTCCTTGTTCCCACGGCAGAAGTTCCCGTTACAAATATGTATCGCGAGCAGATTCTTGATGGTAGCGCACTTCCCATCAAGCACGTAGCATACACAGCTTGCTTCCGTGCCGAAGCCGGCAGTGCAGGCCGTGATACAAGAGGTCTTATCCGTCAGCATCAGTTCAATAAAGTTGAGCTTGTTAAGTTCACAAAGCCCGAGCAGTCTTATGAAGAGCTCGAAAAGCTCACAAGAGATGCAGAGAAAGTTTTGCAGGGACTTGGACTTCCCTACAGAGTTGTGCAGATTTGCATAGGCGACCTTGGATTTACTCCTACAAAGAAATATGACATCGAGGTTTGGATGCCGTCATATAACAGATATGTTGAGATTTCTTCCTGCAGTAACTTTGAGGACTTCCAGGCAAGAAGAGCTAATATCAAGTACAAGGACGGTCAGGGCGGAAAGGCACAGTTTGTACACACTCTTAACGGTAGTGGCGTTGCGGTTGGAAGAACTGTTGCGGCTATTCTTGAAAACTACCAGAATGAAGACGGTAGCATAACCGTTCCCGAGGCACTCGTTCCCTATATGGGCGGAAAGACAGTTATTAAATAAATAATGTTTCACGTGAAACAAAAGAGCAGAGATTAAATTCTCTGCTCTTTTATCATGCTTTTTAAAAGAAGTGCAATAAGTGGTCCCAAAATCAGCCCTAAAAGCCCGAAAAACCGCATTCCGAGGTAAATAGAGATTATACTGACAACGGGATGTATTCCAAGGTTGCTTCCTACTATCTTCGGCTCAACAATCTGCCGTGTTACCAGGCAAATCCCGTAAAGAGAGATCAGTCCCCACCCCAAAACGCCATCGCCCAGGATAATACTTACGATAGCCCATGGAAGCAGAATAGTTCCTGTTCCCAAAACAGGGATTGCATCAACAACTGCGGCAACAAGAGCAACCAAAAAGGCGTATTTAACACGGAGTATAAAAAATCCGGCAAGTAAAACTGCGAAAATAACGCCCTCGACCATAAGCTGTGCTTTTAGATAACGCCACAGAATGTGAGAAATTTTCTTTGACGAGAAAAGTATTTTTTCGTACAAGGAGTTCCCAAGAAATGATTTGAAAAAAGAAGATATAATATGCGTATCCTTAAGAAAAAAGTACGACGACAAAATCGAAGCAAATGCAGTAATAAATACCGTTGGAACGTTTTTTGCAAAATCAATAACAAGTGAAGCTGATTTCGATAAAAAAACTTGGAGCTGACCTTTAAGCGATTCGGTCAGGGCTTCAAAAAAGTTTGATGCTGCACTGCTCGCCGGCATAAATTCCTTAGTCATATCACCTAAATAGGATAGTCTGCCCGTAATGAAACGTACAGTCTCAGCGGAGTTTCTGGAAAAAGATGGAAAATCATGTGCTAGGTTTTTTATTTCTGAAAATAACTTTGAAAAAATCAGCCATATTCCGCCGCCGCCAACGAGTAGAATAACAAACAGAGATATAAACGCTGCCAAAGAAGAGCCTACACGCCGCCGTAAAATCTTATTAAGCGGATTGGCACACAAAAAAAGTGCTAATGCAACGATAATCGGGAAAAATATCTTTATAAGTTTGGGAAAAAGAACAATAAATACAACAACAGGCAACAAAAATATTACAATGTCCGTAGTTATGCTTTTAAAAAGCCTGCGTAAATCATTCAGATTAACACCCCCAAAACAAAAATAGAAAGAGAATTACATCTCTTTCTATTTTATTCAGGTATATTGGGTTTTAAACTGTTAACTTTCAAGAAAAATTTTCATCATTTTGTGGCCTTCGGAAATTTTAATTCCATAGTTGCGGGCAAATTCTTCGGTGAAACGGTAATCGTTTCCTTTTTTATCACCTTTTTTATAAATAACACATGGAACAGGCTCACTGCTGTGCGTTTTTGTGGCGATAGGTGTGGGGTGGTCGGGCATAACCAAAAATACGTAATCTTCCCCGTTTTCTTCAAGCTGAGTGCGGATGTATCCGATGATCTTTTCATCAATCAGCTCAAGACTGCGAGTTTTCCCCTCAGCATCGCCTTGATGACCGCATTCGTCAGGCGCTTCAAGATGAACATAAACAAGGTCTGCCCCGTCCTTTAAGAGTGCATCGCTGGCAGCTTTTGCCTTTCCATCAAAATTAGTGTGGATATTGCCTGTTGCACCGTCAACATCAATGCTGTTCATGCCTGAAAGAATGGCTATACCTTTGATAAGGTCGACTGCGCTGACAACCGCACCTTTTTTATTATACAAATTGGAAAAATTTGTAAGAGAAGGGCGCGTGCCCTCGCCCCATATCCAAAGAGAAGTCGCAGGGTTTTTCCCTTCGGCAATTCTTTTTTTGTTAACGGGGTGGTCTTTGAGAATTTTCTCACTTTTTTTCATCAAATCAAGGATTTTTTCGTCAGAGGGAAGATATTCTATAATCTTTCTGTCAGAAATATCGTGTGGCGGAGTAAGATTAAACTTTTCGGGTGCATCGTCCCACACAAAAAGATGGCGGTAGCTTATCCCCGGGAAAAAGTGAATGCCGTCCTCCCCGAGCTGCTTTTCAATTTCAAGCATAAGAGCAGTA
This sequence comes from Clostridia bacterium, assembly GCA_045649225.1. Classification (GTDB taxonomy): domain Bacteria; phylum Bacillota; class Clostridia; order UMGS1883; family UMGS1883; genus UMGS1883. The sequence continues at coordinate 3,407 of JAZRPN010000058.1, forward strand.
CTTTCTTCGGTTGTAATCTCTCCCGAAGAATAGTCAAGCATCGTTTTGTCCTCGTAGTTATCCTCGCTCGAAAGAGTAACGAGATTTGCACGGAAAGTCGTTTGATTATCCTTTATATCAACGCCGATACTTGCCGCCTCAAGCGGTGAACGCCCTGTATAACAGTCATGCGGGTTGTAGCCCATAACTGAGAGATTTGCAACGTCGCTTCCGGGCTTCATACCGTCGGGCACAGTCTTGACAAGATAAAGCTGTCCGTCGGATGCAAATTCGTCCATATTGGGAGTGTTGCTTTTTTCAAGCGGTGTTTTGCCACCCAGGCTCTCTACCGGCAAATCGGCACAACCGTCAGTAAGTACAATTACATATTTCATCTCAATCAACCTTCCAAAGAGTTTTTTTTATTATAACAATACAGACCAAAAATTTCAATATAAAATAATAAAAAAGTTACGATGCATAAAATTTTCTAATTTGCAAAATTTATAAAAAGGGAGTGATTGCATTGGTTGAGAAACTCAGAAAAAGAAAAAATTACATTTTATTATCGGCACTTTTGTGTGCAGTAACCGTGTTTGGTGTTTTTCAGTATAACAGAGCGAATAAGCTCAGATATTCTCAGGAAATTGAGTATAACCGTGTGTTTGCAGAGCTTGTAGAATATGTAGATGACCTTGAAATTTCGCTATTAAAGGGCCAATTAGTAAGCAGCCCTGAGCAGATGACGCGGTTTTCGGCAGATCTATACCGACAGGCAAGCGGAGCAAAGGCAAATCTTGCTCTTTTGCCTATAGGTGAAATTCAGCTCGAAAAAACATCGGAATTTTTGTCGCAGGTAGGCGAATATGCAACCTGCATCTCAGAAAAACTGCAAAGAAGCGAGCAAATGACCGAAAAAGAGCATCAAACACTTAGGGAGCTGTCTTCGTATGCATCTAAGCTGAGGCAAGGGATGGATAAAATCCAGATTGGAATTTCGGACGGAAAAATCTCGTTTTCTGATGAAAAGGAAAAGATAGGCTCGCTGCTCGGTAACGCAAAAGTGGCTATGGCATCAGAACTTGAAATGCTCGAGGAAGAATTTCACAATTATCCGTCGCTTGTGTACGACGGTCCGTTTTCGCAGCATCTGACGCTGAAAAAAGCAATACTGACAAACGGCAAGGCTGAAATTACAGAAAAGCAGGCAATAAAAAAAGCCCGTGCTTTCACTCAGAACGAAAACTGTGAGGTAAGCCAGATCGGTGGCGTCTTACCGAGCTTTTTGGTTAAATGTAAAGAAACAACGGTTGAGCTGACCCGTGATGGCGGCATTCTTCTTCTCATGATGAAAAACAGGATGCCCAATGAAGAAAAAATAAGCCTTGAAGAAGCGAAAAAGAGCGCCGAGCGTTTCCTCTCAGAAAACGGCTTTGAAAATATGAAGGAGAGCTACTTCGAAAACC
>JAZRPN010000059.1:0-2723 GCA_045649225.1 Clostridia bacterium
AAGTGCCGACGCACTGTCGTCAAGGATAAGAATTTCGGGCTTTCTTACGAGTGCACGTGCTATTGCAAGGCGTTGCTTTTGCCCGCCCGAGAAATTGCTGCCGCCCTGTTCTACAATATGGTCAAGCCCGCCTTTTTTTGATTTTACAACGCTCTCTGCCTGAGCGAGCTTGAGTGCGTCATATATTTCTTCATCGGTAGCATTGTTTTTGCCCCAACGGATATTTTCACGGATGCTTCCGTGGAAAAGCACCGATTTCTGGGGAACAATGCCAAACATTTCCCGAAGTTGTTCTTTGGGATATTCACGCACATCTGTACCCAAAATATTTATACTGCCCTCGCTTGCATCATAAAAGCGGGGAAGAAGATTGACAAGTGTTGTTTTGCCCGAGCCGGTACCGCCGATAATCCCCACAGTTTCGCCTTTGTTAACGGAAAAATTGATACCACTGAGTGCGCTTTGTCCACCGTCATTATAGCTGAAGCTTACGTTTTTGAATTCTGCCACGGGGGAATTTTCGTTTAATGTAAATTTAACGTGGCCATCTTTCAAAGACGGCTCGATGTCTAAAATTTCCTGAACACGAGCAGAGGATGAAATTGCCTTTGCTATAGTTACGATAAGGTTTGCAAGCTTTATAAGCTCCACAAGGATTTGCGACATATAGTTATAAAGAGCAACAACACTGCCCTGCGAAATCGAGCCTGAATTTACCCTTAATCCACCGACATAGATAAGAATAATTACCGCAACATTTATAATTGCATAAGTAAGCGGATTTAAAAGTGAGGAAATCCTGCCGACATACTGCTGAAGCGAGGAGTTTTCCTCGTTTGAGGAAATGAGTTTTGCAGTTTCGTCCTTTTCCGTGCAGAAAGAACGGATAACCCTTGTGCCGATAAGGTTTTCACGTGTTTTAAGAAGAATATGGTCAAGCAGTTTCTGTGCCTTTTTATAAAGCGGAACAGTTACAAACATAATTGCATAAACTACAATAAAAAGCGGCGGGACCACACCCACGAAAACGAGAGCACTTTTTACGTCTATCGTAAATGCCATAATAACGCTTCCGAAAACAATGAACGGGGAGCGAAGCAGAAGCCTCAGTCCAAGGTTGACACCGTTTTGGATAAGGTTAACATCACTTGTTATACGGTTTATCATGGTTGGAGTGCCGACTGAGTCTATATCCTTATAAGAAAATTTCTGTATATGGGAAAACAGTGCCTGACGCAAATTTTTAGATAGTCCTACCGATGCCTTTGCGGCAAAAAACTGCGCTGTAACTGAAAAGATTAGTCCTGCCGCGCCCAAAAGAACAAGGAAAAGACACATTTTTACGATGTAACTACTGTCTTTTCCGTAGATACCGCTATCGATAACTGCCGCAATAACAAGCGGTACAAAAAGCTCGAAAAGCGCCTCAAAAAGCTTAAAGAGAGGCGACAAAATACATTCTTTAAAATATGGTCTGATATATTTAAATATAGTTTTCAAGGTATCACCACACAAATAAATGTTAAAGCTATTATATACCAGTAAAGAAAATAAATCAATGTTTAAAAACCTTAAATTGAGTTAAATTAAATAAAAGGAGGAATTACAATGACAAGACCCGTAAATAAGGAAGACAGTGATTTTTTATTTGATATGAGTTTTGAAGAAGCAGGGGTTGCATCGGCAACGGAGTGTACGGGGCTTATCCCGACGCCTCCCAATGACGAGGCGGAGTGCGAGGCATATAAGCATCTGTATATAATTCCCGATCAGGATAAAAAAAGCGAAATCAAAAGAAATATTTAATGCGAAATGCGAAGTTCGAAATTCCAAGTGAATGAAGATTTTTGCTCAGACAAAAATCCCTGATGGTTTTCAATTTGTTTACTGTCCGTTCTGAGCATTTTTTCCTATTCTCTTACAAAAAGAAGGTGTAAAATTTTACACCTTCTTTTTAAATGCTATAACTACTCTGTCGTTTTCTCCATAGTCTTTTGTTACGGTAACGTTTTCGTATTCGGTTAAAAGAGCTTTCACGCTTTCCCCCTGGTCATAGCCTATCTCAAGTGCCAGAAAACCACCATCTTTAAGCGCGCCCAGTGCTTTTTTTGCTATTATACGATAAAATGTAAGTCCGTCTTCTCCGCCGTCAAGCGCAAGTGTAGGCTCAAATCTGTTAACCTCGAGATCCTTACAGACTTCGCTTTCTATATAAGGCGGGTTTGCCGTAATAATATCGAACTGCCCGTCAATTTCGTCATTTAAGACATCAAGTTTTTTTGTTGTGCAGTTTGCATTGTTTAACGCAGCATTCTTTTTAGCCATTTCAAGTGCGTCGGGCGAAACATCGGTAAGGAGTGCCTCGGCACCATCAATAAATTTTGCAAGGCTTATGCCAACGCAACCGCTGCCTGTACATAAGTCAAGTATTTTCGGGCTTTTTGTGTGGCTAAGCTCAATCACCTTTTCTACCAGACATTCCGTGTCGGGTCGGGGAATAAGGGTGGATTCATTAAGCTCGAAGCAAAGCCCCATAAATTCCTTTTTGCCGATAATATACGCAACCGGCACGCCCTTTTCACGCTGAGATATATAGCTTTCAAAAAGCTTTAGTTCTTTTTCGTCAGGCTCGCGAAAAAGCATGCGTGAATCTTCGCACCCCGTAGCGTGCGCTAAAAGCACACGTGCGTCAAGCATTGCAGAGTCCGAATTTGTTAATCTTT
>JAZRPN010000060.1:0-36666 GCA_045649225.1 Clostridia bacterium
CCTCCGACTTCGTTTGGGAGCATTTGAGGTCAATGTTTGGCTTTGCGGGTATTCCGCTTGTAAATAGTGGGGCAGTTTATAATCTGCAAAGCTATGCGCTAATTCTAATAGTTGCAATCATAGGAAGCACAGGTCTTCCCAAAAAGGTGTGGAATTTACTGACAAAGCACACCGCCGTGATTTTGGAGCCCGTATGTTCTGCGCTTATTCTGATTGTCTCAACTGCATTTGTAATAAACGGCTCTTTTAATCCATTTTTATATTTCAGGTTTTAATTATGAAAAAGATAAAAGATATTCTGACAATTTCAATATTTGCTGTTATTATCCTTGCGTTTAGCATAGCATCTTTTTTTATTCCTGACAGTGAGGTTTCCTACGCAGAGCGCAGAAAGCTTAGTCAGACGAGTGATTTTTCGGGCGAAAGCGTTTTTTCAAACGCTTTTTCTGAAAAGCTGGAGACTTATCTTCTTGACCAGTTCCCCGCAAGGGAATTGATGCGAAAGGTAAATGCAAGAGTGCGCTACTCGTTTTTAAAGCAAAAGGATGTTAACGGGCTCTGGCTTGAGGGCGGGAGCATCTTCAAAAAGGATAGCCCGCTTGACGAAAAGCAGGTTTTATATGGGACAAACCTTATAAATTCCATCACCAAAAAGTACTTGGGCGGTATGAACGTGTATTACAGCGTAATTCCCGAAAAGAACTATTTTCTTGAGGAAAAGGAATTCGATTACGATAAGCTTTTATCTCTTTTGGACGAAAATATCAAGGGTGCAGGCTACATTGATCTTTTTGCCTCGCTTACGCTTGACGACTACTACAAAACGGACACTCACTGGTCGCAGGACAGAATTTTTAGGGTGGTAAACGCTCTTTCCAAAGAGATGGGCATGCACAAGTATCTGACGCCTGAAAACGAGTACAAAAAAGAAACCCTCTTGCCGTTTTACGGTGTGTACTGGGGGCAGGCGGCACTTAGTGCCGAGCCTGACGAGCTTGTTTATATGACAAGTAAGTATACAGATAATGCCAAGGTTTATGGCATAGATCCCGATGTTTTGAAAAAGGATTTCGGAGTTGAGGATACGCTTGTAAAAAAAGTGTATGCAACCGAAAAATTTGGCGGAATGGACGGGTACGATGTGTTCCTTTCGGGCGCACAGCCGATAGTTACGATTGAGTGCGAAAACGCAAAGACGGAGCGTGAGCTCGTAATTTTCCGTGATTCGTTTTCATCAAGCCTTGCGCCGCTTTTTGCAGGTGCATACAAAAAAGTAACACTCGTTGACCTTCGCTACATTCCATCAGCACTGATAGGCGAGTTTGTAGAATTTAACGAAGGGCAGGATGCACTTTTCCTATACTCAAATTCACTTTATAACAGTTCAATGCTATTGAGATAAAAGAAAGCACTTGCAAGGGTGGAAACCACCCAATGCAAGTGCTTTTTTGTTTATTACGTATTACTTTTCAAAAATAAAAATCCGTACACTAACGTGTACGGATTTCTGGAGCGGAAGACGAGATTCGAACTCGCGACGTTCACCTTGGCAAGGTGACGCTCTACCACTGAGCCACTCCCGCATAACGTAGACAGTATAGCACATAAATTACGGCTTGTAAAGGGCTTTTTAAAAATTTTTTCAAAAAATTTTATCAAAAAAAAGGAATTTGCGAATTTTTGTAAAATATAGTAACAAGAATAGAAATATAACTGAGAAAGGAAAAAACCATGGCAGGCTTTTATTCCGAAGATGTTGTTTCTGAAGTTGTTGCGGCAAACGATATTGTGGATATTGTTTCGGGATATGTGCGTCTTAAAAGGTCGGGCAGTAACTTTATGGGGTGTTGCCCGTTTCACAGAGAAAAGACGCCGTCTTTCCATGTCAGTGCGGACAAGCAGCTTTATCACTGCTTTGGCTGCGGTGCAGGCGGCAGCGTTATTCAGTTTATAATGAATGCCGAGGGGCTTGAATTTTCCGATGCGTTGCGTTTCTTAGCGGAGCGTGCGGGGATAACACTTCCCGAAAACACAAATGACAGATACGGCATAAATCAGCAGAAAAAACAAAATATTTATGATATGAACCGTGATGCGGCAAGGTTTTTCAGGGAGTGCCTGCTTTCAGATAAAGGTGAGGAGGCGCAAAGCTACCTTACCAAGCGTGCACTTTCGGGGAAAACGATTGCGGCATTCGGGCTTGGCTTTGCTCCTAATGAATGGGGCGCACTTCTCAGCTTCCTACAAAAGAAAGGCTGGAAAAGGGAACTTCTGGTTGAGGCGGGTTTGTGTATCAAAAACGAAAAAGGCAACGTCTATGACCGCTTCAGGGGCAGAATTATGTACCCGATTATAGATGTGCGCGGCAACATCATAGGCTTCGGCGGAAGAATTATGACGGGCGACGGTGCAAAGTATATGAATTCGCCCGAAAGTGTCGTATACGATAAGGGTAAAAACTTATTTGCCTTAAACCTTGCTAAAAAAAGCAAGCGTGGGTATTATATATTGGTTGAGGGATATATGGATGTTATATCACTTCATCAGGCGGGGATTGATGCCGCTGTTGCAGGCTGTGGAACAGCGCTTACGGAGCAGCAGGCAAGGCTTATCTCCAAAAGCCCCGTATATCTTTGCTATGACAGCGACGAGGCAGGGCAAAAAGCGTGCGAACGTGCTGCAGAGATATTTTCAAGGTTTGACACGCGCCTGCGTGTAATTGAGATGCAGGGGGCCAAGGACGCCGACGAATTCATTAAAAAATATGGTGCAGTAAAGTTTGAGGAGCTTATAAAAAAAGCCAAAACCGTAACGGAGCACAGGCTGGATTTGATTCTTCGCGGGGCAGACCTTAACGATGCCGCACAAAAAATCGATATAATAAAAAAAGCGGCAGTAATTTTTGCAAATATGTCAAACTCGGTTGAGCGTGAGGTTTATATAAACCAGCTTTCGATAAAAAGCGGTATAAGCGTTGAATCGATAAACAGTGAAGTGCGAAAAATGAATTCAAAAAACGCAAGGAAAGAGGTTTCGGCAGAGCTTAGAAAAGCCGTAAACAACTCTCAAACAACAGTGGCAACAAAAAACAGCAGAAGACTCCGTGCCGAGGCGGGATTTTTAGCAATGCTTGCCGAAAGCAGTAAAACATATCAGATGTTTGGGGACAAGTTTTCGGAGGAAAGCTTCTCGGGTGAAATACATAAAGAAATATTCAGGCACATCACAAAGTATTACAACAGCGGTGAAAAGGGTGCGTGCGACGAATATCTTCTGAGCAATATGGCAGGCAGGGAAAAAGAGCTTTCCAACGTGCTTATGTCGGGTGGGAGCGTTTCAAATGTTTTGCTTGCAGCCGAGGATTTTAAAAACGTACTAGAGGATGAAATTTTTAACGACAGAATTAAAAAGGCTCAGGAAGAGGGCAATATCGAGCTTTTGTCAGAACTGTTAAAAGAGAAAAACAAAAAAGGTGGTAAATAATTATGGGCGAAAATGTAAATAACAAGGCAATTATCAAAGAACTGATCGAAAAAGGTAAGCAGAAAGGCGTTCTTACAGAAAATGAAATCGAGGATGCACTCTCTGAAATTGAGCTTGATCCCGAACAGATTGAAAAAATCCACGACAGCCTTGAAGCCCTTGGTATAGACGTTGTTGGCGTAGAGGGCGACATCGACCAGGAAATCAAGAAAATCGAGGAGCAGGAGGAGCAGGAAGACCTTGATAACCTCTCTGTGCCCGAGGGTATAAATGTTGATGACCACGTAAGAATGTACCTTAAGGAAATCGGTAAAGTCCCGCTTCTCGGACCTGAAGAAGAGATTGAATACGCTGAGCGTATGGCTCAGGGCGATGAGGAAGCAAAGCAGAAGCTTACGGAAGCTAACCTTCGCCTTGTTGTAAGTATTGCAAAGCGTTATGTAGGTCGCGGAATGCTTTTCCTTGACCTTATTCAGGAGGGTAACCTTGGTCTTATCAAAGCGGTTGAAAAGTTTGACTATACAAAGGGCTACAAGTTCAGTACCTACGCAACCTGGTGGATAAGACAGGCAATCACACGTGCAATTGCAGACCAGGCAAGAACAATAAGAATTCCCGTTCATATGGTTGAAACAATTAACAAGCTCATAAGGGTATCACGTCAGTTGCTTCAGGAACTCGGTCGTGAACCAACCACAGAGGAAATCGCAAAAGAAATGGGTATGAGCATCGAAAAAGCACGTGAGATAATGAAAATCGCACAGGAGCCCGTTTCTCTTGAAACACCTATCGGTGAGGAAGAGGATAGCCACCTTGGCGACTTTATCCCCGATGACGACGCTCCCGCACCGAGCGAAGCGGCATCATTTATGTTGCTGAAAGAACAGCTTATTGATGTTTTAAATACTCTTACACCTCGTGAAGAAAAGGTTCTTCGCCTGCGCTTCGGTCTTGAAGACGGAAGAGCAAGAACGCTTGAAGAGGTTGGCGGCGAATTCCAGGTAACACGTGAAAGAATCCGTCAGATTGAGGCAAAGGCACTTCGTAAGCTTCGTCATCCGAGCAGGAGTAAGAAACTTAAAGACTTCTTAGAGTAATGAAAAATTAATAATGAAAAGTGAATAATTAAGGAAGACACTGTTCGTATGAACAGTGTCTTTGTTTTTCAATAATGAATTTTTGCTAAAGCAAAAATTTTCATTAATTATTCGTTATTCATTATTCATTATTAATTAGTATGCTTTGCCCCAGTATACCAGTTTTTTAGCCTCTTTACCGCAGCAGACGCACTTGTCGGAGATTTTCTCGTCGCCAAAAGGCATACAGCGTGAAGAAGCACCTGTGTCTTCCTTGATTTTGTTTTCGCACGCTTCGTCTCCGCACCACATTGCCTTTATAAAGCCGCCCTTTGAATCTACGACTTCCTTAAACTCATCATAGGTTGTAGCGGAGTAGGTATTTTCCTCTCTGTGCTTAAGAGCCTTTTCAAAGAGAGAATTCTGAATATCGTCAAGAAGCTTTGCAACAGTTTCTTCGATGTTGTCAAGCGATGCAGGAATCTTTTCGTTTGTATCACGTCTTACAAGAACGCAGCTGTTGTTTTCGATATCTCTCGGGCCAATTTCAAGACGAACGGGAACGCCCTTCATCTCATATTCGGCAAACTTCCAACCGGGAGTTTTATCAGAAAGGTCAATGCCAACCTTAAATGATTTCTTAAGCTGCTCGCAAAGTTCGCTTGCCTTTTCGCTTACGCCCTCTTTGTGCATTGCGATAGGAACAATCACAAGCTGCTTGGGAGCAATCTTAGGCGGAAGAACAAGACCGTTGTCGTCGCCGTGCACCATGATGATAGCACCGATAAGTCTTGTTGTAACGCCCCAGGATGTCTGGAAAACGTGGCGGAGCTGGTTGTCCTTGTCGGAATACTGAATGCCGAACGCCTTTGCAAAACCGTCGCCAAAGTTATGGCTTGTACCTGACTGAAGCGCCTTGCCGTCGTGCATAAGGCTTTCGATTGTGTAGGTTTCCTCAGCGCCTGCAAATTTTTCCTTATCTGTCTTTTTGCCCTTTACAACGGGGATTGCAAGATATTTTTCGCAGAACTCAGCGTATACGTTAAGCATGCGGATAGTTTCTTCCTGAGCTTCCTCGGCTGTGGCGTGAGCAGTGTGCCCCTCCTGCCACAAGAATTCCATACTGCGAAGGAACGGACGTGTTGTTTTTTCCCATCTTACAACGCTGCACCACTGATTGTAGAGCTTCGGCAAATCACGATAGGAGTGAATGATGTTTTTGTAATGCTCACAAAAGAGCGTTTCGCTCGTCGGACGCACACACATTCTCTCGCTGAGCTTTTCGCCACCACCGTGTGTTACCCACGCAACCTCAGGAGCAAAGCCTTCAACGTGGTCCTTTTCCTTTTGCAAAAGACCCTCGGGGATAAACATCGGCATATAAACGTTTTCGTGCCCAAGTTCTTTAAACATTGAGTCGAGCGTGTGCTGAATGTTTTCCCAAAGTGCGTATGCATACGGGCGGAAAACACAACAACCCTTAATGCTTGTGTATTCAATAAGGTCAGCCTTTTTTACAATGTCGGTATACCAACGGGCAAAATCCTCGTCCATCGGTGTAATGGCTTCAACCATTTTTTTGTCGTTACTCATACTAAAAACCTCAATTTCAATAAACTATTTTCCTATTTTACCAAATAAGCGGGGGTTTGTCAACCTTGCGGATTTCGATAAAATTGTAGGGGAGGTTCACGAACCTCCCTGAATTCGGGGCATTCGTGAATGCCCCCTACGTCAAAATTATCAATATCCCAGTATATCGGACAAGCTGTCGTCGTTATCTATCCATTCTTTCTGAACGTCAATAACCTTGTAGTTTATATCGTCAATGCGCACAACAACCTTTTCGATGCCTGCATTTATTATATGGCGTTTGCACATCGCACAGCTTGTAGCGTTTTCCACATATTTTCCGCTCACACAATCCCTGCCGGCAAGGTACAGTGTTGCGCCTATCATATCCCTGCGAGGTGCACTTATAATTGCGTTTGCCTCACTATGTACACTGCGGCAGAGTTCGTAGCGCTCGCCACGGGGGACATTCAGCTGCTCGCGGCGGCAATAGCCCAAATCAATGCAATTCTTTCTGCCCCTTGGAGCACCTGTGTAGCCTGTTGAAATAATCTCATCGTTTTTAACTATAATAGAACCGTAATTTCGCCTGAGGCAGGTGCCTCTTTCGAGCACGGTTGCGGCAATATCAAGGTAGTAGTTATGCTTATCGCGTCTGTCCATAAAAAACGCCTCCTTTTTAATCAATTTTATTACACATTCAGGCTTTTGTCAATCAATTTTAAGAGCCCTGTTTCCAGAATATTACAGGTGTTTAAAACTATATTTTTTGTGGAAAAACATGTATGGCAAAAAAGATGAATAAATTGGACAAAATGCATCATTTTTTGTTGACAAAATTTAAGTTTTTGTGTACAATGATGATGCAGTAGAATTACTGTGTTTAATGGGGGAGTGTCCCCATAGAGAAAAAGTGTTTAATTCAAATTACATATATTTTCGTGAAAGGAAGGAATTCGTATGAAAAACACTAAACTTATCGCTATGTTGCTTTCATTCGTTATGGTGGTCGGGTTATTGCCCGGTGCAATGGTTATCTCAGCCGCTGACGATGAGGGCGCAGTGGAAAAAGAGCATCTGGCGTATGTTGCACCTGACAGTGCGTACACCATGCTGCACGGTAATCTTGACAGCAGAAATGCTTCGTTCATCGATGGTATCACGATGGGAATAACCGACTCGAAGCATCCAAGCTACTACGAGCTCGTTAAAGAGGAAGGGCTCGAGGCAAGAAAGCAGTACACATCAAACTCTACATATATAAACGTTGACAAAAGCTTCTTCGAGGCAGGAGACGACCTTTTGGTTTCAATCGTGTATTATGACTATGGTCCGTCAGAGGGTACTTATTACCTTGAGTACTATACGTCAGACGGCGGTATCCATCAGGAAAAGCTTATCAAGCCCGGTCGCAATCCCGGCTGGTCAGTAAAAACAGTAGTTACAAGCAAGCTTGTTCCTCACGGTTATGAAAACGGTGCAACGTTCAGAATCCAAAACGGTGCGTTCAACACATTCCGTAAGATTGAGATTGTAAACGTTTCAAAGCAGAGGCGTGAAAAAATCGTTCCTCAGATTAAAACTCTCCACGTAGAACATATCCGTACACTTGAGAAGATGGAGATTCTTAAGCTTGATGACCCGATGTTTGCGCATGAAAACCTCGCCAAGCCGGCATCTGTTTACGACGTCCAGACGTACGTAAACATGTATGGTATGGTAAAAGGCGAGATTATCTCAGCAGCCGACAAGGAAAAGACAATGACGCAGGGTGAGATGCTCAAGGCGTTTATGAAAATGACGGGTACTGACTACGCAGGTCAGGAAAGCATTGTAGACTTTGCTTACGAAATCGGCTTTATAAAGCCGTCGAGCTACTTCGTTTTTGACGAAGCTCCCGCTACATACTTTAACCTCTGCAATCTTATATATGATATTCTGGAGTATGAGATAACTCCGGATAACCCGCTCATCCTTCAGCTTTTTGAAAAAGGCTTTTTCGGAGATAAGACGATTGCCCAGATAGCAAATGATACCCTTTCAAGGGTTTACTATATGGGTGCGAAGAAAAACCCGTATTACGTAATAACGGACAATACAACAAACAGAACCTTCTATTATATTAACTTCTATGGTTCAATGCTTATGCGTCCGTACTTCTCGGAGCAGAGCTGGACGTTTGACGGCAAGCGCTTCCTTTGCGGTACAGAAAGCGGTCTTTTATATCTTTACGATACCACAACGCAGCTGATGCATTATATCGGGCAGAGCAGCTCGCCAAGCACCAATGACTCGGATGGTAATGTTGGCCCCGATGGTATGATTTATTGGTACAGCTCATATAACGGCTACAAAACCTATATGAGGCTTGACCCCGATGATCCCAACCTTGAAAGCAAGGTTGTATATACATTCCCCAAAGGCGTAACAAGTGGTACCGACTTTATCGCACGCGACGGATCGTACTTCGGTGGTGAAGTCGGCGACCCATACGACGAGCTTGGTGAAACTCGTGAGGGATACGCAAAGATTGCTGTCTTCTATTTAAAGGAAGGCAACGTTCCCGGTGTTCCCGACTACAACTACAAATTAAACTACTACAAATTCCCCGAGCCTGAAAAGGGTGTGCTTAACCACAGGCAGGTAAACCCTGTTTACCCCGACCTTGTATTCTTTGTTCACGAGGCGGCTATTAGTGCAGGTTATGAATACTACCAGATGTTTGACCGTTGTAATGTTATGGATATAGAAACAGGTGAACACTGGAACCTTAACGTTGGTAGATTTGGCCGTGGTGCAATGCAGCAGGTTCAGCACGAGGCATGGTCTCCCGACGGCGAGTATCTGTACATGGTAGGCGGCGGCTCACTCGGCTCTCAGGGTAAAGGTGGCTACGATACAGGCTACGGTAGTATTATCAGGGTTAACAAGGATATGACGCACAGGCAGTACTACAACTTCCCTGATGCACCTTTCGTAAGCGCAAACCACTCCTTCCCCGGCTGGGACAACGATTTTATTGCGATTGACTCCGGTTGGGTAGCTGTTGGCTCGCTTAAAACAAATCAGCTCTTCAATATAGCAAACACTCAGTGGGAAATGCCCGGTGGCGTTAAGCACCCGTACCATGCACATGCACACGTATCGTGGGGCGAAGGTAACTATATGCTCAACTGGGGCCACGTTTACAATGGTGTGCTCGGCGTTGCTTGGTATGACTATTCTGACATTGTAGAGAACGAAGTTGCCAAGGGCGGAAGATATGAGTTCGGCGAAGGTATCGAATGCGTAAGCTACGAGGGCCTTGACTGTGAAACCGTTGAACTCGAAAAGGACGGAAGAACAGCCCGCAGTATTAAAGCCGGCAAAGAGCTTTACTTTGCGGTAGACCCTGCAATTGCAGACACAACAGACGATGCAGTTAAGGTATCCTTTGACTACCTTGACAACAGTAAGGAGCCTATCACCCTCAAATTTACAAGCGGTGTTAAGGATGAAACAAGCGACATTACAAGAATTTACGACAACAAGCGAAAAATCACCCGACGCGGAACAAACAAATGGAAAACCGCAACAATTACACTCGACAGTGTAAATATGGAAAGTATAGGCTGGCACGAAACTGACTTCACAATCAGCGGTGGTGCGAAGAACACTTATATAGCAAATATTAAGGTAGAAAAGGTGGATAAGTAATATGAAAAAAACACTAAGAAGTATCATTTGCTGTCTCTTATGCATTGTGATGGCTTCTCTGTCAGTAATTGCTGCAGGGCCTACAATGAATATGAGCTGGTATGGTGATTACACAAACAACAAACTGGTGATTAAGTTTACATCGCCTGCACCATACAACCAGCAGGTTACGGCGGTAATGTATAGAACAAGCGTTGTGGGAACTCCCACAAACGCAGACTATCTCCGCGTGGCTGAGGTAACATCGCGCGGCGGTCAGGAAATGACAATTACCTTCACAATCACAAGCGACCTTACAGACGGTCAGTATTATGTAAGGCTTCAGGGTAACGGCGTTAGTGCAGCACTCTGCAAGGAAACACAGGTTGTTTCAATCAAAACACCCGGTCAGGCAGATTCGCTTGTTGCAAGCATAAACAGTGCAACTGCAAACAGCGGTGATCCTAACTACATCGGAGGCTTCATTGAACCCATTGCAGCGGACCTCGGCATTACAATCCCCGGCGACGCTACACTTAAGGGCAAAATAATGACTGCTCTTGTAAACACCCGTGATACTGAGTACACAAATGCTCAGACAGGCGTTAAATTCCTGAATCTTGACCAGGTAAGAGATGCATATAACAAATCAGAGATTATCGTATCTCTTCACGAGGCATCGGCTACAGCCAGCGGCATTCAGGCTTTGGTAGAAGCAAATGCAGACCTTCTTCAGTTTGATATAACAGAAGAGGATTATGCTCTGGAAGCTTCCTATATATATAATATGATAGTTTCAAACAAGGCAACCTACGAGGGAACAGGTATCCACTCCTGCACAACACTTGTTGATGCTATCAAAAAGTACAGAGCAATCAAAGAGATTAACGATGGTACGCTCAGCCCTGTAAATACACTCCACGGAGTAATGGTTAAATATCACAATGACCTTGGTGTTTCAGCAGATAGCTGGAGCAAGTACACAGGCTTTGAAGACGACAGCCAGCGCGAGAGCGTTCTCCGTCAGATTTACAACAAGGGCTTTGCAGTTCCTTCAGTTGCTAAAAGCACTTTCGAAAACGGCGTAACAACCGTTTATAACCTCGTTAACGGCGGTGGCGACCTCGGAGACGGTGGCGGCGGTAGCCCCAGCGGCGGTGGCGACAGCTTCAGCGTAGGTAATGAAGCAGGCTCACTCAGTGAAAAGCCTAACCCCGTTCCGACAGTCAGAGGCTTCTATGACTGTGATGAAAATCACTGGGCATACAGCTATGTTAAGGATTTGTATGACCTCGGATTTGTTTCAGGCTATGCTGATGGTTCATATCTTCCCGAAAACAATGTTACAAGAGAAGAATTTGTTAAAATGATAATCGGTGCGGCAGGTCTTTACAATGCAAATGCAGATTGTAATTTTGCAGATGTTCCTGCATCATCATGGTCATATAAGTATGTAGCATCTGCTTATGCAAACGGCATCGTTGTTGGAACTTCCGAATCAGGTTTTGGCGCGAAGAGCTACATTACGCGTGAAGATGTTTGCGTTATCGCTGCAAGAATTCTTGCAAAATACGGCAAGGAGCTTGGTGGCGAAAGCAAATTCACAGATGCAGACTCCATCAGCGACTACGCTAAGGACAGCGTTGATGCTCTTGTAGAGCTCGGCATCATCAACGGCTTCGAAGATGGTAGCTTCGATGCAAAGGGACTTCTCACTCGTGCACAGGCAGCTAAGATTATCAGCCTGCTTCGTGCAGCCATCTGATAATGGAAGAAAAGGAGCGATGTATTATGAAATTTAATAAGAAACTACTGGCTTTGCTTTTGTCATTATCAGTTATTTTCACAAGCTTTGGAGTAATGGCAGAAACGCCCGTAACTACTACTGCTGCAACTGCAGCAAGAGAAATTCCGATTGAATCTGCAGAATATGACATTTTGCAGGCTCTCGGCTACATTGGCGAGGATATTAAAATCCTCAACGGCGACAGTGCTTTCACAAGAGCACAGTTTATCGGCACACTTTTTAAGGTTGCAGGCTTCCCCGCAGTTGAATATGCTGCAGAAGACCTTACCTTTGCCGATGTAACAGAAACAACCGCCTACAAAGATGAAATTCAGTATTTCTACAACGCAGGTTATATAAATGGAACATCAGCCTATGAGTTTTCACCGAACAACCACGTTACATATCAGCAGGCGGCAAAAATCATTGTTGACCTTCTCGGCTACAAGGATTTTGCAATTAACCGCTACGGAAATGATATGAATGCTTTTGTTTCAATGGCTCAAAAGCTTGACCTTACTCACAATATGGCAATCGGCAATGTTGCAGCACCGCTTACTGCACAAAATGCTATTATAATGCTTTACAATGCAGGTCGTACAAAGGTGTTCGAAGCATCTTACTACGAAAGCACAGGCGATATCGTTTACAATAGCTGGAACGGTCCTGAACTTTTTGAGAAAAACAGCAACATCTACTATGGCACAGGCCTTATGCAGTCGAATGGTTTGGTTTCCATCCTTTCGTCAAATCCGAACGAGAGCTTTGCACGTATAAGCGGCGTTGATTATCTTCTTTCAGATGTTGACCTTACAGGTCTTGTAGGTCTTAATGTTGAGTTCCACTACAAAAAGGAAAATGGAACAAAAACACTTATCTGGGCAGGCCTTAAGGATAACAGCTCTATGCTTGAAATTCAGGCAGCTGATCTTGATACAGGCGATGCAAGATATGACATGGATACCATTGTTTACAGAAAAAACAACAAGGGTATAGTTGCAAATCTTGACAGCTACTGTAATGTGATTTACAACAACTCACTTTACAACAGCTACAACCTTACACACATTCAGCCTGAAATGGGCTTTATCCGCTTGGTTGACAGCGACAATGATAAGGACTATGACCTCGTTATTGTTGAGGAATATCAGAATATTTTCGTTATTAACAAGGCATCTGGTCTGGCGTATGTAAGTGATAAATACAATAACCCCATCAAGTTTGAAGATTATGAAAACGTTAAGGTTTACAAAGACGGCAAGGAAGGCTCACAGGATGATATTGTATTAAATACTGTCCTTACCTGCGTTGCTGATGTAAACAAGAAGAACCTTGTTGTTTACGTTAATACCGAAGTATACAAAACCAAGCTTATCTCTTACACAGAGGAAGCAGGAAAGGTAATTCTTGAGTTTGAAGAGCTCACAACACAGTTTGCTCCAAGCTATCTGAGCCTTGACCCTGCCAAGTATAATATAATAGACCCCCGTCCCGGTAGACTCTATACAATCTACCTTGATAAAGAGGGTAACATCGCAGAAATTCAGGAAAACCCCGACGGCGTACTTGAGTATGCTTACGTTATAAAGGCAATGCCCAATGATGAAAGAAACGCTGAGCCAAACTCAGCAGTATTCAGACTTCTTCTTGAAAGCGGTAACTTCGTAAATGCTACAACAAAGAAGAAAATCAAACTTAACGGCGTTCCCAACAAAACAGGTCAGGATATCTTAAACACTCCTCAGCTTTGGAGAAATGTTCTTGACGGCGGCGGAAACGTAATCGGTACAGAGATTGACGAGCAGGTTGTTCGTGTAACTCTTAACGAAGAGGGCGAAATTACCGAGTTTGAGTTTGCTTACGATAACAGAAATGACACAGGCTACGGCTTTGATGAGACAAAATTCTCACTTGACTACGAGGGTACCGGAGGCTACGGCGACAGCAACAACGGCTACATGATTGCAAGCAGATACATGACCGATGGTACAACAAAGCTCTTCATAAAGTATGACGGCGTTGACCTTGAAGAGCCGTATGCAGTTATCAGCCATACCGCCTTCAGAAAAGTATCAGGTACAACAGTGCGTGTATACGACTCTAACTCAGCACGTCTGGCAAGGGTTGTTACAGGTGTTCACAACGCAGTATCATATAACACCATGTATGCATTCCTTGTAGACTCTATAGTTTACAAAAAGATAGACGGCGAGACCGTTAAGTGTATCGCAGGCTGGTATGGTGCTGCATGGAAGGAAATGCCCGAGTATTCAGAGGGCGTAATCCCCAACACAATCAAGCGTGGCGACCTTTTGTCAGTTTCACAGATGGATAACAAGATTACAAAAGTCGAATACATCAACTCTCTGGCAGACAGGCCTGCTCCCTTCTTCAGCGGAAGAAACCTGTTCTCATACTTCTATTCTATGAGCACAAGCACACTTTGCGTTCTCACACCTGCGGGTAACGAGGCAACCTACGGTGCAATCTTCCCGTCATGGATTAAGAGTACAAAGGTTGCAATCACAGTTTACGATGTTAAAAACGACGATATGTATGTAACCACTATAGAAGACGTTGCACCGTTTAAAGCTCCTGATGCAACAGGTGCATTCACTCCGGAAGCCAGCGACGTTATGGTTTACATGAACCGTTACGACAGTGGTAACTATGTAACAGATATAATAGTAGTGTTATATTGATAAAAGAAGGTGGTAAATTATGAAAACATTAAAAAATATTTTATCTAAGGCACTATTATTGTCGCTCACACTCGCTATGTGTGTTAGCATGACTATTGGTGCTGAAGATGCACAGTGGTCTGAAGTTTTCACAGAAAACTACGATAATAAAACATCGGTTCCTACCGATTATATTACCCCCGATACAGACACCAAATTTAGTACAAAAATTTCAGACGGCGCTTTGGAAACAAAGTATACCAGCGCTGTATACATTGAGCCTGCCGGCATGAGCAATAGAACAGCTACACTTACAACTGATTCCGGGCTTGTTGAAGTATTTAAGAATGGTAGCTATAGGGCATACCTGCAGGATACAGTAACAGATGCGTACACCTTTAAGGTGTTCTCAGAGACCGGTAACAACACCTATTTTGTTACCGATATGGGTGGCAGTAAGGCCTTCAGAATAGGCTCACATGCCGTTGCAGCGAATAAGTTCAGATACAACAGACTTTGGCTTCTTGCAGATAAGAACCAGCAGGTTTTCACAACAAGCGATAACGATGCAAGAATTGTAGTTGAATATTATGCGGTAGACGATACTCCCGACAATGACTTCGGGATGGCGCAAACTCTTACAGTTAATTACAAGAATTCCTCAGATGCAGCTAAAAGTCAAACCCTTACAATAGCAGACAGTGATCTGAACACATGGAAAACATGGGAAATTGATCTTAATGATATTGATTTAACAAAGACAACAACAAAGGACAATTCTCCCTGGAACATTAGCTTTTCGACACCGTATACTGCCGAGCTGAATGCTGTGCCAACTGTAGCTTCTCTCACAGCAAGCCAAAGGGACCCCGGCTTTGAGGTATACATCCGCAGTGTAAGAATTATAAAGGTGGAAGACACCTCAACTCCTGTGTTTGACAACACAAAGAGAACTGTAAAAATCCCCCTTGGAACAGGCGGAAACTGTGGTGATACCAAGGTTTCATTTGATTTGAAAGTTAGTGCAGAGGACTACAGTGAAGATGGAGCATACCGTGTAAGCCTTGCTAACGAAAACCAGGATGAGCTTGCAACACTTCAGATCGAAGACAACGGCAGCACACAGTCTATCTACACAATCTCTTCTGACGGTTCAGGTAACGAGGTTAAGTCTGCGGCGCTTTACACAGGCGATATCCTTGATCAAACTATTAACTTTACCCTTGGTCTCAGCTTCAGAGATAGGACCTTTACGCTCAGCGCATTAAACGGAAGCGATACGCTTATCGAAGAAACAGCTCCCGTTGCTATCAACAATCTTGATCAGGTTCCGGGCTGTGCATTTGCCGACTATCTTGTAATAACTCACTCAAAGAACACAGTGGGAACAGTGGCAACTATCGATAATATCTCGCTTCAGTATACAGAGGATGGGGCAGGCGTTCTGGCAAAGGAAGACCTTGATGCTATAGATCTTGACGCTTTGGTTGAAGATTCATTTGTACTTCCGAATACAGGTGATATAAACGGTGCCGACATCGAATGGGTATCAAGCGATCCTTCAATACTTGAAATTTTAGTAGAGGACGGCGTTTATACTGCGACACCTATCTGCGATGTGGAAGCACAGGAAGTTACACTTACCGCTACTGCAACCATTGATGTGGTATCGTGTACAAAGGAATTTACAATTACAGTTGCAGAACACGCAGACCACATAAAGCTTGAAGAGGAAGTAGCAGCACTCGAGCTCGAGGAACTCGGCGGTACAGGTCGTGCATCAGCAGACTTTACTGTTCCCACACAGGGTAGCGACGAAAATGTCTATGTTTCATGGTCAAGCGACGACATTGACTACACAGACGGTGCAGCAATCATCGTATCTGGCGGCGTAGCACAGGTTTTCCGCGGTGAGTGGGACACAGTTGTAACACTTACTGCTACAATCACTGTAGGAAACTTCTCAGACACTAAGGATTTTGTAATCACAATTCCCGGTCTTGAAGGCGTTAAGGCTACAATCGGTGCAATGACAGAAACTCCCTCAACAGTAGAAGGTATAAACTACATTAGCTCTGCAGTAAGAGTTTCATCACCCGGCGTAAGCGGACCTCTTACATTTGCGGCATTCTCACTTGACGCAAACGGAAATGTAGTAGATAGAGAGGAACACACTCAGGTTGTTTCAGAATATTCTACTTACGACTTTGCTATCACAAACCTTCAAACAACAGGCGCAACAGAAGTTAAGTACTACTTCTGGGATGCAAATGGTGTTTCAATTATAAACAACGAGCCTACTCAGGTTAAGGACCTTGTTGCAGAGGGTAAGGCAAGAGGTGTAAGACTTAACTGGACAGCTTCGGTGGATGACTTCGAATCAATTGCTTACTATGCAGTATACAGAGATGGTGCTCTCATAGATATGGTAATAGATTCAACAACCTACCTTGATACCGAGGTGGTTGTGGGCGAAGAGCATACCTACACAGTTGTACCTTTTGATAAGAACGACCTTTGCCCCGCAAACAGTAACGAAAGCTCAGCGGCTTCTCTTAGCATGTACTATATCGACTTCGAGCACGGCACTATGGACGGCTTTGCAGAACATTCACCCGGTGGTAGCTACGTTATCTGGTATGCTTCAAGCATAGACGGTGTACCTGCTGCATATGCCGCAAACGGTAAAGCTATCGGCTTGAAGATCCCCAAGATTTCTACTACAGATACTGACATAACATTCGAAATAACTTTCTACGACAATGATACAGTGCTCAGACTTGACTACATGTTGTCAGACGGCGTTACAAGAGTACAGAATCATGAAATTCCGGGATCAGGTGGAAACACAGGAACATGGAAGACAGTTGCCGTAAGAGCTAGTAACATTGGTATTGTCGGCTCAACTGTAGTTTCAGGAAGCGACCTTAATATCGCAGGCGGAGAGAAGTACATCAGAAAGATCAGAGCTATTCAAACTGAAAAGTACGAATAATAAACACAAAAAAGAACAGATGCATAGCATCTGTTCTTTTTTGTGCAATATAATATAAACGGGGAGGGTCCATGCCCTCCCCATTAGTTTTATTTTGATATACGCTCTTTAGTTTCTTTCTGAATTTTTGCGATAAATTCGTCAAGAGACATTTCTGTTGTTTCGCCTGTATCACGGTTACGTACGGATACCGACTGATTTTCTGCCTCGTTAGCTCCAAGGATAAGCATATATGGAACACGCTCCTCCTGCTGTGCCTGACGAATCTTATAACCAATCTTTTCGTTCCTTGTGTCAATCTGTGCACGGATACCTGCGCCTCTGAGAGCCTCGTAAACAGTGTTTGAATACTCAGCAGTCTTTTCCGAAACGGGAAGAACCTTAACCTGCACAGGTGCAAGCCATGCAGGGAACTTACCTGCATAATGCTCGGTGATAATACCGATAAATCTTTCGATTGAGCCAAATGCAACACGGTGAATCATAATCGGGCGCTGCTTCTGACCATTTTCATCAACGTATTCAAGGTCAAAGTTAAGCGGCATCTGGAAGTCAAGCTGAATTGTACCGCACTGCCATGTTCTGCCGATACTGTCACGAAGATGGAAGTCAATCTTAGGTCCGTAGAATGCACCGTCGCCCTCGTTGAGAATGTAGTCAAGACCGAGCTTTTCGAGTGCACCGATAAGACCGTTTGTTGCTGCTTCCCAATCTTCGTCGCTGCCCATACTGTCGTCGGGACGTGTTGAAAGCTCTATAAAGTATTCAAAACCAAACTTTTCGTATACCTGATTGATAAGGTGTACAACACCCATAATTTCGTCAGTAATCTGGTCCTTACGCATAAAGATGTGAGCATCGTCCTGAGTGAAGCAACGCACTCTGAAAAGACCGTGAAGTGCACCACGAAGCTCGTGGCGGTGAACAAGACCAAGCTCGCCAACTCTTAAGGGAAGCTCACGGTAGCTGTGCGGCTGGCTCTTATAAACCATAACACCACCGGGGCAGTTCATCGGCTTGATGCAGAAGTCTTCCTCGTCAATTACGGTTCTGTACATGTTGTCCTTGTAGTGATCCCAGTGGCCGCTTGTTTCCCAAAGATGCTTGTTCATAATAAGCGGTGTCGAAACCTCAACATAGTTGTCAGCGTAGTGAATATCACGCCAGTAGTCGATGAGTGCGTTTTTAAGTGCCATACCGTTTGGCATAAAGAACGGGAAGCCGGGGCCCTCCTCGCACATCATAAACATATTCATTTCTTTACCAATTTTTCTGTGGTCGCGCTTTGCAGCCTCTTCTAAAAGACGAAGATGCTCTTCAAGCTCTTCCTTTGTTGCAAATGCAATACCATTGATTCTTGTAAGCATTTTATTGCTCTTTTCGCCCTTCCAGTAAGCACCTGACTGCTGTGTTACCTTAAACGCCTTAAGAGCCTTTGTATAGGTAAGATGCGGGCCTACGCACATATCAATGTAGTCTCCCTGCTGATAGAAGCTGATAACAGCGTCTTCGGCAAGGTCATCGATATGCTCAAGCTTGTACTTCTCTTCTCTGTCTGCCATAAGCTTTTTAGCTTCATCACGGGGAAGAGTAAAAGTCTTGATAGGAAGATTTTCCTTAGTAATCTTCTTCATTTCGTTTTCGATTTTCTCGAGGTCTTCATCGGTAAGCTTTGTATCTCCCAAATCAACATCATAGAAAAATCCGTTTTCTGTTGCAGGGCCAAAAGCAAAGTCCGCATGCGGATAAAGACGCTTTATAGCCTGTGCCATAATGTGTGCTGCAGTGTGGCGGATAATATGGAGCTCTTCGGACTGCTCACATTCTCTTACACTGCCGTCGTTGTAAATAACTTTCATAACTACCATCCTTTTATAAAAATAAAAACACCCTTAACACAAACGTATTAAGGGTGCAAAATTTTGCACGGTTCCACCTTAATTTTTAACTCAGGGGCTGACCCTTTCCATTAACGCAGGCTCACGATATGGCTTACTGCTATTTCTGCCATACAGCTCCGGAATGGTCTTCACTAAAACGCTGTACAGCGCACTTCCAGCAAACGTGCGCCTCTCTCTTATACCCGCATTAAAGCTACTCTTTCCTTCATCGCTTTTCTTAAAGAGTATATCATACAAATCTTTTTGCGTCAAGATATATTTTATCTCTCAGGACGAAGCACTTTTGTGCACACACCTGCGGTGTAATATATGTGTCCGCCTGCAAGTAAAAGTGCCTTGAGCTTTCTTTGAAGTGATGTGCCCTCGGGAAGCTCCAGATCATCGACATTAGGGTCGGGGAATACCCAAAATCTGAATTCTTTTCCACCGCTTAAAAGCGGATATTTTATAAATGCATTTCCAAAGCCTGCAAGCTTGGAGCCCTCAACAAGTGATGCAATTGTCTGGTCCATAAGCCAGGAGAAGCACACCAAAAATTTGGGATCACGCTCGGGGAAACGCTTTAGCGCAATTTCAAAGCCCTCTTTAAAGCTTTGCGTAAAGAATTCGGGAGACAAATCGGTTCCGCCCGGGATGTGAACTGCCAAAACCTCGTCTCCGGGACGAAGAACGCATTCCCATTCATCCTTTTTAAATTCCTCAGTTCTTGAAGAAACTCTGCCACTGATTACCCTGTGTCCGATAAAAGCATCGTTTGTTTCTGTAAAATCAGCTTCAAAAGAGCCGTCCTCGTCTTCGGCGCCTGCACTTCCCAAAACCCTGCCGCTTTTATGGAAAGTACCTTCAACCATCATTATCTCAAAATTTTCGCTTTTTTTGTTTTTGAGAACCATCGCTCCGCCGTAAAATTCCCTGAACTGATATTCAAAGCCGTTATGGTAGAACATCTCACCGAAGATGTAGATAAGATTCCAGTTGTAGTAAGAAAACGTAAGCGCGGGGCGACCGATACTTTCCTTGACTTCGTTCATATTCTTTCTGATATCTCTGAAAGAGAGCTTTATCTCCTCATCGGAAAAGCCGTGGTTCCTGAAAAACTCCACGCTCTGTGGTATAAGAGTAAAAATAATGAGTACGCTGAAAACATCTCTTGCAACACTTCCATCAAGCTCGGTGAGGGGCACGTGTCGTGCTTCAAATGTTGTGCTTACTTTTATGTACTCGCAAATCGTTCTGCCGTATAAATACAAAGCCTTGTTCTCCAAAACCTCTTTGGCACCCTGTTTTACCAAATCAAGATGCTCGCAAAGGATGGAAAATTCCTTGTCGTATTTTTCTATTATCGATGTGTCGCAAAAGAGCGTTTTCTCATCCTTTAAATTCTTGTAAAGCTCTTCAAATTTTTCAGGATATTCCTTAATCCCGAGCGATTGAGTAAGTTCTTTAAAATCCATAAAATCACCTTCCAATAAATTCGTTTCCGTTAATAAGAAAATCAATCGAAACATTAAAGTATTCTGACATTTTAATGAGCATATCAATACTCGGCTCACGCTTTCCATTTTCGTAGTGGGAAAGAGCCTCACGGGAAATGTTTAAATCCATAGCAACCTTTAGCTGAGTCAATCGTTTTTCTTTTCTGATTTGTTTTAACCCTTTCAAGAAATCACCCCTTGACATTATTGTAACATTTTGTTACAATAATTATGTTACATAATGTAACATAATTATCTTTTTCAAAGGATGTTTAAGATGAATAAATCTGCCAATAACGAAGCTATAACATATCTTGCCTACAATGTTTCATATTTACGCAGAAAACACAATATTACTAAAAATGATATGGCAAAAATCTTGGGAATTGGGATTAAATCTCTAAATAGAATTGAACAGGGGATACTTCCTCCGAGATTAAGTGTTGAGATTCTATTTAATATTCGGGAATACTTTGGGATCCCTCTGAATATTTTAATAGGCGAAAAAATAAGCGACTCAATATATTGAGTCGCTATACATATTGGAATCTAACATGTCTTTTATACTGTTGCCGAAAGTGTTAGAAACGCTACGCACTCAATATGATTTGTTTGCGGAAACTGGTCAAAGGCGGTTGCTTCCCTAAGCTTGTAGCCGTTTTCACAAAGGATTTTAAGATCCCTTGCCATTGTTGCACAGTCGCACGAAACATAGATTATTCTTTCGGGCTTTATGGTGGAAATAGCATCAAGCAAAGACTTTTCGCAGCCCTTTCTTGGTGGGTCGAGCACCACTATATCGGGGCGGTTACCTTCCTTTAGGAGAGCGGGCATGACATCCTCGCTTTTACCGCAGAAGAATTTTGCGTTGGTAATATCGTTAAGCTCTGCATTTTCTTTGGCGTTTTCAATCGACTCGGGAACTACTTCAATGCCCGTAACCGACTTTACGTCGTTTGCAAGATAAAGGCCGATTGTACCACTTCCGCAGTAAAGGTCGAACACGTTTTTATCCTCAGCATCCGTGCAACAGGACTTAACCTTGTCGTAAAGAAGCTTTGTCGTGTAGGGATTTACCTGATAAAAACCCCTGTAGTGAATTTTATATTTTACTTCACCTATGCTGTCATAAATATAAGGTCTGCCGTAGAGCAGATTGTCTTTATCACCGTAGATTGTATTTGTTTTGCTTTGGTTATAATTTTCCACAATGCCCGTAATAAAGGGGAAACGGCTTGTCAGCTCATTTGCGAGAACAGAAGAATTCTTAATCGGCTTTGCGCATACAAGTACCACAACTGCCTCTTCTTTTCCCGCACGTATGCAGATTTTACGGAGTGTGCCTTTTGCAGTATTTTCGTCAAACACGCTTATTTTCTCTCGTGTTGCCCAATCGGTTATAAAATTTGCAATCTCGGTTGTGCGGGAGTCTGCCAAAAGACAATCCCTTGTGGGAATTACCCTGTGCGAGTGCGGAGCGTAAAAACCGCAGACGACTTTGCCGTCTTCCTCGCTTACGGGGTAAATTGCCTTGTTCCTGTAATGAAGACTTGGGTCGCTTCCAACAATTTCTTTAACCTCAAAGCCCTCAAAACCACCTATTCTGACAATGGCATCTTCAACCTTTTTGCGCTTGAATTCAAGCTGACCCTCATACGAAACGCTTTGCAAATCGCACCCGCCGCATTTTTGTGAAAGGGTACACGGCGCACCGCATCTTAATGGGGATGGCTCTAAAACACGCAAAAGCTTTCCAAAACCGTAATTTTTATTTTCCTTAACCACAAGGATTTCTGCCTTATCACCAAGCACGGCAGACGGTACAAAAACTGTGTAACCGTCAATTTTTGCAATGCCGCTACCTTCGGATGAAAACGCAGTTATATCTACTGTGTGAGTTGTATTTTTGTACATTGTCTATTGTTCCTTTCCAGTTTGAGCACCCTATACGAAAGCGGTGCAAGCTCAAACGTGAAGCCTTGGTTATGAACGATTTTTTCGTTTGTTAAAACATCTGTTGCGCTTATAACGCCAAAGCGGTCAAGGCAGAGAGAAATGTGCTGATTCTCCTGAGAAGAATTAACCATAACCATAACACTGCCGTCAGTACAAGGATTGCCAAATGCATCTATGCCACCCTCAATGCTTCGCATATAGCAGACAGTTCCGCCAACATAGTAAATCAGTGTATAATCGCCTGTTCTTAAGCAGGCGTTATCCTTACGTAAGTTCGCAAAAAAGCGTGTGTGCTCCAAAAGCTCGTTGTTTGTGCTATTCCAGTCAAAAGGCTTTCTGTTAAAGGGGTCAGCGTAGCCCGTCATACCAATCTCGTCGCCGTAATACACGGTAGGGGTGCCAACCATTGTCATCTGCAAAACAATAGCGAGGAGCATTCTCCTTTGCGCAAGATAAAGTGCCTCGTGCGAAATAAAGTAGTCGTGCTGAGCGTTACGGCTCATCGTTCTGAAATCGGGTGCGCCCGAAAGAACTGTCATTGCCCGGGGAACATCGTGCGATGAGATAAGGTTCATACAACTATAGAGTGATTCCTTAGGATAGTTCTCCATAAGAGATGCAATCCGCATTGTAAAAAGCCTTGCGTCGTTTTTGGTCAGAAAGTCCAAAACTGCTTCCCTGAACACATAGTTCATAACGCCGTCAAGCGATTTTCCGTGAAGAAAACGCCGTTTTTTGCCATAGCTCTCCTTGTTGCTTGCGTCCTCCCAAACCTCGCCGATAAGCAGTGCGTCGGGGTTTTCTTTTTTCAGGGAAGAGCGCATCCTTTCGATAAATTCGTCGGGAAGCTCGTCTGCAACATCAAGCCTCCAGCCGTCTGCCCCAAGGCGAAGCCATCTTTTAATGATAGAATTTTTATTTTCAATTATATAGTCAACGTAATTTTCGTCAAGCTCGTTAACATTGGGAAGAGTATCAAAACCCCACCACGATTCGTATTTGTCGGGAAAGCTCGTGAAATTATACCAACTGTAATAGGGAGACTCCTGCGACTGATATGCCCCGACGGAGTCAAAATTTCCATATTTATTAAAATACTTACTGTCGGCACCCGTGTGGCTGAAAACACCGTCAAGGATAATGTGCATCCCGAGAGCATGTGCCTTTTTGCAAAGACGGGAAAAATCCTCGTTAGTGCCAAGCGTTTCGTCAACGTTTTCGTAATCTGAGGTGTCGTAACGATGGTTTGAAAACGCCTTAAAAATGGGGTTGAGGTAAATGGCAGTTACGCCAAGGTCTTTAAGGCAGTCAAGTTTTTCCTCTATCCCTTTAAGCGTTCCGCCAAAAAAGTCGTTTGAAAGATATGTTCCGCCAAACTGGTCGTTGCGGTAAAAAGGCTCGTCATTCCAATCCCTTTTGATACCGTGAAAGGGTGTATTTCCGCTACGGAAAAACCTGTCGGGGAAAATCTGATACACCACGGCGTTTTTCATCCAGTCGGGAGTTTTGTAGCTTTCTTCATAAACTGTTATCTGAAAAAGGTTATGGGGCGCAGCATCATACATCTGACTTTGCCCGCCAAGCCTTAGCTCGTTATTTGCGCAAAACATCTCCCTGCCGTCTGCAATAACACGGAAGCAGTAAAATAAAACACCCCCGTTTTCGGGCATTTCGATATTGCATTCATACATACGGGCAGAGTTAACCTCGTAGGAAAACGCCATTTTAACAGCGTTTTCGCCAATAATGCACTCTACCAATTCGGGAATCGAGTCAGACCCAACCAGAACGTGAAGACAAAGCTTTGAATTTGTCTTTAACGCACCCTTTGGGTTTCTGTATATTAACTTGTTTGAGTTGTGCTCTAAATACAAAAGTTTCACCTCATACCTATTATTCCCATTATCTATAAGCCGACGAGGGTTGAACCCCGTAAGCCTTAAATTTGTTAAATTTTTATTCTTTAAATTTGTCGTCCTTGTAAGGCGACAGCCTAACTTCGTCCTCCGCTTTCAAATTATATAAAATTTTCCTACATTTAAGGTCGAAGAGTTTAAAAACCATAAATTTTGATGGAAGTCAAAGAAAATTCAAGGATTATACTGTCGTATATTCGCAGAATTTTCTGCAGTATTACGCAAAATTTATGTTTTTAAACCTTATGGGGTTCGACCCTCGTCAGCTTAAGTATACAACGAAGCACCATAAAAGTCAAAAAGAAATTTCTTGTAAAACAAGCGCTTTTATTATATAATAAAATAAGTATATTTTTGAAAGGATGCAGAAATGAACAGACTTTTACTGACGGTGCCGACGTTTTTCGGGACAGAGGCTATAGTCGCTCACGGAATTCGCTCTCTCGGGTACGAAACTACCGAGGTTATCGACGGCAGAGTTACGTTTGAGGGCGACTCAGAGGCAATAGCCCTTGCAAACATAAATCTGCGCTGTGGAGAGCGTGTTCTTATAAAAATGGCGGAATTTAAAGCAACTACCTTTGAGGAGCTTTTTGAAGGAGTCCGCGCTATAGACTGGCAGGATTTTATTCAAAGCGACTGTGCTTTTCCCGTTAAGGGAAATTCGCTTAAAAGCGTGCTTTCAAGCGTGCCTGCGTGCACAAGCATTGTAAAGAAAGCAGTTGTAAAAAAGCTGTCAGAAAAGTACGGCATCGAGCATTTTGAAGAAACGGGCCCGATGATGCGTGTTCAGTTTTCGCTTCTTCGTGATATGGTAGCCATTTACCTCGACACAACGGGCGACCCGCTTTACAAAAGGGGCTACCGTGAAAAAGGTGTTGCGGCACCGCTGAGGGAAACGCTTGCATTTTCGATGATTGATATAACGCGCTGGCGTGGGGACAGACCTTTTCTTGACCCGTTTTGCGGCAGCGGTACAATTCCGATTGAGGCGGCGCTGTATGCCAAAAACATTGCCCCCGGAATAAACCGAAGCTTTGCAAGTGAAAAATGGCGGATGATGGGAAGCTCATTTGAGGATGCCCGTGAGGAAGCGTTGGAAAACGTAAATAACGACATTGAGCCGATGATTTTTGCATCGGACATTGATCCCGATGCCGTAAAGCTTGCCATAAGCAATGCCAAAAAAGCGGGCGTCGATAAATATATTCAGTTTAATTGCTCTGATGCAAAGGATGCTCATGTTTTCAAAGAAAAGGGCGTAATTGTGTGCAATCCGCCTTATGGCGAAAGGCTTCTTGACCGTAAAAAGTGCGAGGCGCTTTATACCATGATGGGCAAAAAGTTTTCACAGTACCCCGAAGCGGGTAAATACATTCTGACAAGCCACGAGGAGTTTGAAAAGTTTTACGGCCGTCAGGCTGACAAACGACGCAAGCTCTACAACGGAATGTTAAAATGTAATTTATATCAGTATTTCAGGTGATTTAACGCATATCCTTTATTGAGGTGAGCGTTTATGAAAGAAAAAATAAAGAAATCGGCAATGTCGCTTCTATACAGAAGCGTGGTGTGCCTGTGCCTTTTTGCCTGTGCCTTTTTGACCAAGCGGTTTTTACCGCAGGTGTGGGAGAGGTGCACGGGGGTGTTTGTAAAAAACATCAACGTAAAGGTTGCAGGAGAACATTTGCGTTTGTTCTTAAGCGATATATTGCCGTTTTAAGGAGAAATTTAACTTGAACAAAAAAATAGATAAGATACTGAAAAAAGTGCAAAAAGCAACCCATTACACGGGTGGCGAGTTAAACAGCGTCGTAAAGGACCCCGAAAAGGTGGATATACGCTATGCGTTTGCGTTTCCTGATGTTTATGAGGTGGGGATGAGCCATCTCGGCATAAAAATTCTCTACAACGTACTTAACAAGCGTGAGGATACTTACTGCGAGCGTGTTTTTGCTCCGTGGATTGATATGGAGGAAGAAATGCGCAAGGAGGGTGTTTCGCTCTTTACTAACGAAACACAGACCGAGGTTAAAAAGTTTGACTTCCTTGGAATAACACTTCAGTACGAAATGTGCTATACAAATATTCTTAATATGCTTGAGCTTGCAAATATTCCTCTCAGGAGTTGCGAGCGTGGAGAGGACGACCCGTTTGTAAACGGCGGCGGCCCCTGTGCATATAATGCAGAGCCACTTGCAGATATCTTTGACTTCTTTACAATGGGCGAGGGCGAAGATGTTATAAACGAGCTTATGGACGCCTTTAAGGAATGGAAAAAGAGCGGTAAGCCAAGGAAAGAATACTTAAAGCGTATTGCGCAGATTGAGGGAATCTATGTACCAAGCTTTTACGATGTCGAATACAATGACAACGGTACAATCAAAAGTATGACCCCGAACTGTGAGGAAGCAAAGCCGAAAATAAGAAAACGTATAATTTCCGACCTTGATAAGGTTTTGTATCCCGATAAATTTATTGTTCCTTTTTCAGATATAATTCACGACAGAGCAAACATCGAAGTTTTCAGGGGTTGTATACGCGGGTGCAGATTTTGTCAGGCAGGTATGATTTATAGACCCGTGCGTGAGAAAACCCCAGGCACGCTTGTTTGTGATGCCGTAAATCTTATTGACTCAACAGGCTACGAGGAAATGGGGCTTTCAAGCCTTTCAACGAGCGACTATACAAAACTTGAAGAGCTTACGGACAAGCTTCTCGATGTTACGGAAAGTAAAAAGGTAAGCCTTTCGCTTCCGTCGCTCAGGGTTGACAATTTCAGTATTGAGCTTATGAACCGTGTTCAAAAGGTAAGAAAAAGCGGTCTTACATTTGCTCCCGAGGCGGGTAGCCAGAGGATGAGAGATGTCATAAATAAAAATGTTAAGGAATCTGACCTTATGACATCGGCAACACTTGCATTTGAGGGCGGTTGGTCAAACGTAAAGCTTTACTTTATGATAGGACTTCCGTATGAAGAATATGAAGATATAAAGGGAATAGCAGATCTTTCGCAAAAGGTGGTTGAGTGCTACTACTCAAGCGAAAAAACGAACAAGCGCCGCTCGCCGTCGGTCAGCATAAGCGTTGCGGGCTTTGTGCCAAAGCCGTTTACGCCTTTCCAGTGGGCAGGGCAGAACACTCCCGCAGAGCTTAGCGACAAACAACGCTTCCTCAAAGGAGAAATACACAACCGCCACGTAAAATACAGCTACCACGAAAGCGAGGTAAGCGTGCTCGAGGGCATTTTTGCACGTGGGGACAGGCGTCTGGGCGAGGTGCTTATCAGGGCTCACGAGCTTGGATGCAAGCTCGACAGCTGGAACGAGTGCTTTAATATGGACTTGTGGAAGCAGGCATTTAATGACTGCGGAATTGATATGGCGTTTTATACAAGGGAGCGCAGCTACGACGAAATTCTACCGTGGGATATTATAGATATCGGCGTAACCAAGGACTTCTTAATGAAAGAAAACGAAAATGCTAAAAAAGCCGCTACAACACCCAACTGCCGTGAAAAGTGCAGTGGCTGCGGTGCGGCATCGCTTTGCAAAACAAAGGAAGGATGTGTTTGCTTTGAGTAATTTTTATCTGATATATGAAAGAGGCGAAAACACAAAATATGTGTCGCATCTTGACTTTGTGCGTGTGTTTGGCAGGGCAATGCGCAGGGCACAAATCCCGATAGCGTATTCAGAAGGTTTTAACCCGCACCCGCTTCTCACATTTGCGCTTCCTCTTCCGGTAGGGCACACAAGCGAGTGTGAGCTACTCGAAATTACTCTTGCAGAGGATATTCCCAAAGAGGAAATTGTTTCAAAGTTAAACGGTGTTCTCCCTGCAGGAATAACCGTGAAAGAAGCATTTGAGGGCAAAAGTCGCCTGAAAAAGCTTGATAACGCAAAATACATTGTCCGCCCCGAAAATCTTCCCGAATCGGTAGAGGGTTTTTGGGGGATGAAGGAAATTGTGATAGAGAAAAAGACAAAAAGCGGAATAAAGGAAACAGATATCCGCTCCGATATAAAAGAAATAAAAATAACGCCCGATTCTATGGAAATGGTTTTGTCGGCTGGCAGTCGTGCAAATCTTAAACCCGAGATAGTTATAAAGGCGATGAATAAATATATAGAGGGGTATGACAGCGGGGATTGTGCTTTTCACCGCGTGGATATCTACGATAACGAAATGAAGACCATAAGAGGTGAGTAAAAATGGCAGGATTATTTGGTTTTAATAACAGAGCAGGCAGGGGCGTCAGCAAGGAAGATGTGGACAAGTCGGGTCCCGCCCTTTATTTTGATATCTTCTTCCGCAAAATCTGGGATTTTTTAAAGGTGAATCTGTTTTACATTGTCGCGTCAATCCCATCGATTATAGTCTGGGGATTTATTTCGAGCTTTCTTGTAACACTTCTTGCGCAAAATAGCAGCATAGATGTGGCAGAAAACGCAAATGCACTCTGGGCAATATATGTGCTTCTTACAGTTGTTTTGATGGGCGCCTTCGGTACAGGTGCTCCAAGTGCATCGATGGCGTATGTTATGCACAACTTTGTTAACGATACGCACACCTTCGTCTTCAGCGACTTTATTGACAACTACAAAAGTAACTTTGTTCAGGCAACAATTGTTTTTATAATAGATGCAATTGTATTTTCGGTTTGCGGGTTTGCGTTTATGTTTTACACAAAGCTTGGCGGTACGCTTGGCATCTTTTTCCGCACGGTAATCACGGTTTTCCTTATAGGCTATGGTGTGCTTCATATGTATATTTATCCCATTATGGCAAAATTCCGCCTGAAACTCGGGGATATTTACAGAAACGCGCTGTTTCTTATGATGGCAAAGCTTTTTGTCAGCATTGCGGCGTTTTTGGTATCTGCACTGATTATATATGCAGTGGTTGTGTTTGCGGCTTCATCAACGATAGGTGTACTGGTGATGCTGGTGCTTTACCTTCCTGTGCTTATATTTACGCAGATGTTCATAATAAATAACGTAATTAAAGAGCTTCTTTTAAATCCCTCTCTCGAGGCGGAAAAGAACTCTACAAACGATTAAAGGAGCTGATTGCTTGAAGAAGCAAAGCTTTATAAAAGGTGCAGCTGTGATGGCGGGGGCATCGATTTTGTGCAAGATAATGAGCGCAATCTTCAAAATACCGCTTGACCTGTTTTTCCTGCACGAGGATGGAATTGCGATTTATCAGAGCGTGTATTCCATTTACAACATATTCTTAGCAATATGCGTAACAGGTGTTCCTATTGCGCTTTCAAGCCTTGTAGCAAAAGAGAGTGAGGAAGAGGGGCTGAGCCTTTGTTCGTCAACCTTTACGGCAGTAACTTTTATTTGTGCACTGGGCAGTATTTTGATATTTGTGTTTGCAAGGCCGATTGCCATCTATCTTTCGGGCGGCGGTCAACCAAAGGCGGAAATGGCGCTTCGAGCGCTTTCGCCTGCACTGTTGTTTCTGGGAGTGATAAGCTCGCTGAGGGGATTCTTTCAGGGGCAGTCAAATATGATTCCGTCGGCACTTGGCCAGCTCGGTGAAAGTGCGGTCAAGGTTATTATGGGAATACTTCTCTGTGCAGTTTTGGTCGGCTTTGGCGTCGAAAGCGGGGCGGCAGGAGCAGTACTTGGAGTTTCTCTCAGTGCTTTTTGTGCAGCAGCGGTGCTTTACCTGTTTTTAAGAAAAAACGGGAAAAGGCTCTACGGCAAATTTTATATGAAAAAGGCAGTAAGAGTGTTTAAGCTTTCGCTACCTGTTACGCTTGGAACGTTTGGCTATGCCGCAGTTATGCTTTGCGATGCACTTACCGTTACGAATGTTCTTTCAATGGCAGGTGTGGGCGAGGCACAAAGGCTCAGTCTTTTCGGCTACCTTACAAGAGCTAACACAGTGTATAATCTCCCTGCGGCAATAATCACGGCAATTACGGCGAGCATTGTGCCGATTATATCGTCAGCCATAGCTAAAAAGGACTCTGCCTCGCTTGAAGAAAATGCAGTCAAGTCGCTTAAAAGCATATTCTATGTGGCAAGCCCGTGTGCATTTGGTCTGATGCTCTTTGCACAGCAGATTTTTGGACTTTTATATTCTAACGAAAACTCGTTTGTCCTTTTGGCGCTTGCGGGTGGACTTGTACTGGTACTTCCGTACGTGCAGACAACTACGGTAATGCTTCAGTCGCTCGGAAAAGTTTGGCACAGCGTTATTGCAAACGCAGTTGCAATTGTTTTAAAGCTGATTCTTAATGTTGTGCTTATCCGCAACTTTGGAATAAATGGAGCACAAATTGCAACAATAATTGCATTTTTGCCTGTGCTTTTGTATAATACGTGGTTGCTTGGCAAATTTATAAATCTCAAAGGTGCCTTCGCTCAGATTCTCAAAATTGTTTTGTGCGGCGCTGTAGCGTGCTTGCTTTCAAGATGCATGTATGCACTTGGCGGCGGCGTTATAATGCTTATGGCATCAATATTTACTGCGGCAGTATTATATATGCTTCTTCTTGTTTTGTCGGGAAGCATTGAAAGAAAAGAAATTATTTCTCTCATAAAAAGGGGATGAACGCATGAAAAACGATTTTAACCGCCTTTGCGATATAATACATCAGCTTCGCTCTCCTGACGGGTGCCCGTGGGACAGAGAGCAAACGCACAAATCTCTTTCAAAGCATCTTATAGAAGAGGCTTACGAGGCTATCGACGCTATAGAAGAGGAGGACAACGCCAAAATAGCTGATGAGCTTGGCGATGTTTTGCTTCAGATAGTGATGCACGCCGAAATCGGGAGCGAAAAGGGCGAGTTTACCATTGACGATGTGCTCGACGCAATCTGCACAAAAATGATTGTGCGCCACCCGCACGTCTTTGGAAATGCAGTTGCAGAAACACCCGAAAAGGTTCTCGACAACTGGGAGGCTATCAAACGCAAGGAGCGTGGGCAGAAAAAGCTTTCTGAATCAATCGCATCGATAACACCGTCGCTTCCTGCGCTTATGCGTGCAGGCAAAATTATCGGCAAAATAAAGTCGTCATCCATCCCTGAAAATGTTAAGATAATCCCGGACGACAAAAGTGCTGAAATGGAAATCGGCAGACAAATTTATGAAATTTGCACGAAATCACACGCTCTTGGGATCGATTCGGAGGCTGCTTTAGCCCAATTTTTGAAAAAAATTGAGAAAAATTTAAAAAATATTGAAGAAAATGCTTGAATATGCAAATTTTATATGATAGTATAGATAATGGTAAGTAAATGCGAATTATCGCAACTATATTATATAAAAGGAGGAAAATATAATGAATAAGACAGAACTCGTTGCAGCAATTGCAGAAAAGGCAGCTCTTTCTAAAAAGGACGCTGAGAAGGCTCTTAACGCTTTCATCGAAACAGTAGAGGGTACTCTTAAGGCAGGCGACAAAGTACAGCTTGTTGGTTTCGGTACTTTCGAAGTTAGAGAGAGAGCTTCTCGTACATGCCTCAATCCTCAGACAAAAGCTAAAATCCAGGTTCCCGCATCTAAGGTTCCTGCATTTAAAGTTGGACAGGCACTTAAGAATCTTGTTAAATAATAACAAAGATAATAAAAAGATTGTTTTGAAACGACTATTCGTTTTGAAACAATCTTTTTTTTGTTATAAAAATTTCGCTTTTACTTTCAAAAAGCATAAAATTTGCTAAGGAGCAAAACCAATGCCATTTTGAACGCCAAAATGGCGAGCCGTAAACGCCAGCCATTCGCCACGCGCCAGTGAGAGGGCACTACCTCATGGGGCGTTCTGGCATACGAAATAGGTTGCCGTTCGCAATCGCTCACGGTCTATTTCGCAAAATCGTCGGGGAAATTGATACGGGCAATTTTTGCCCAAGTCAGCAAAACAAATTTATAAACCAAAAGTTTGTGCTACAAGTTAGCTAACTTCAGTATTTTACCTTTTATCAAAAAAATGTTGTATATTCGTGCAAAGTGTGGTAAAATAAACTTGCCAAACAAACTTAATAAATTATTCGTATCGAATGTGTATTTTTATCTATTTTGGTAAAAATACAAATGCTCTGTCATTATACATCGGTACGGATAGTATAAGTTTGTTTGGCGACAAGCAGAGCTATGTATTTTTCGTGCGTAGTCTTACGACTGCGCACTTTTTTAATGTGAAAGAAGGTAAGTGTTATGAAAAGCTATTTCAAGGGACTGATTATAGGTGGAGGCGGAGCACTTCTTGCAGGTTACGCAATAGCCTTGTTAATAGAAGCCGTACAAGAAATTATAACAATGGTAACACAACAAGGGTATAGCGTGGTGAACGCATTTTTACATACATTCGGTGATGCCTTCGGCTTGATACTGCTTGTTGCAGGCGTTTATATCATTCGTGAGGGAGTAAGAAAAAGCAGAATGTGAAATTTGGAATAGATGAAGAAATTCGCCTTAGGCGGATTTCTTTTTTATCATATAGGAATTTGCGTGTTATATCGCGAGCATAAATTGTTGATTTTAAATTCAGTTAGGACGCGACATGGGTGAAGCGGCACGCTTTTTTTGTGAACGGATTTCACCATATTGAATAAACTGTAATTGAAGGGGTATTCAATATGGAAAACTTAATCTCTTTAGATGTGCTTAAGCCGGGGCAGCAGGCAAGGATATGTGCTCTTGAAACAAGTGGCAGTATTCGACGCCGTTTGCTGGATGTCGGCCTTGTTCCGGGAACAATAGTGGAATGCATCGGAAAAAGCCCCTCAGGCGACCCGACCGCCTTTCTTGTTCGAGGTGCAGTGATTGCACTGCGAAGTGAAGATTGCAAAAAAATTAAGGGGGTAGTTTATGGGACTTACCAAAAGTTCAACGGGTGCGGGTGCGGTGGACTCAGGTCTTGTAATCCGCAGGCAAACGCCAAACGATAAGGTAGTGGCACTGGCGGGCAATCCTAATGTTGGCAAAAGCACTGTTTTTAATGCACTTACCGGGATGAATCAGCACACCGGCAACTGGCCGGGAAAAACTGTTGCAAACGCACAGGGATATACCAAAACGCATAAGAACTCTTATGTGCTTGTGGATATCCCCGGTACATATTCTCTTATGGCGCATTCTGCCGAGGAGGAGATTGCGCGTAACTTTATCTGCTTCGGAAAGGCAGATGCGGTGGTTGTTGTGTGTGATGCAACATGTCTTGAAAGAAACTTAAATCTCGTTTTGCAAACGCTCGAAACAGGGAAAAGGGCAATAGTTTGCGTAAATCTTATGGATGAGGCAAAGCGTAAAAATATAACTGTAGACCTTAAAAAGCTTAGTAAACGGCTCGGAGTTCCGGTTGTAAGCACTGTGGCACGCAAGAAAAAAAGCCTTACGGCTCTTGCGGATGAGCTTGACAGTGTGCTTGAAAATGAAGCATCTGTCTACAGAGTGGAATATAACGAAGATATTGAAAAAGCCATAAGTATTATCGAGCCGTACGCCGAAAATCTGGTGGGGGAGGAGCTTAACGCAAGGTGGCTGAGCCTTAAACTGCTTGATGCAGATGAGTCTTTAAAAAACGAAATAAATGCCTGCATAGGCAAAAATATATTTGAGGACGAAGTGTTGACAGATGCCGTCAATGATGCCTTGGAGATGCTCAGGGAAAAAGGCTATGACAACAATAAGCTAAAGGACGAAATCGTATCCTCCATAGTCTGCGAGGCAGAAAAAATTGCAGGCGAGGCAGTAAAATGCGAAAATAAAAACTATAACGAAACCGACAGAAAAATTGACAAAATTCTCACAAGCAAAAGCCTTGGCTATCCCGTGATGATTCTTTTGCTTGCAGTTGTTTTTTATATAACTCTTACGGGGGCAAATTATCCGTCTGCGTGGCTGAGCAGTTTTTTCTTTTATATCGAGAAAAAGCTCCTATATATATTTAATTATCTCAATTCTCCACAGTGGCTTTCGGGGATGCTTATACAGGGGATGTTTCGCACGCTTGCGTGGGTTGTATCGGTAATGCTTCCGCCAATGGCAATCTTTTTCCCGCTGTTTACCGTTTTGGAGGATTCGGGTTATCTTCCAAGAATTGCATTTAACCTTGATAAGCCGTTTAAAAAATGCTGTGCCTGCGGTAAGCAGTCGCTTACGATGTGTATGGGCTTCGGGTGCAATGCGGCGGGCATCGTAGGATGCAGAATAATTGACTCACCAAGAGAAAGACTGCTCGCTATACTTACAAATAACTTTGTCCCATGTAACGGCAGATTCCCTGCGCTTATTGCAATTATAACAATGTTTTTTGCGGTCGGAGCGTTTTCGTCAATAAAAGCAACGCTTATTTTAACAGGCGTAATTCTTGCGGGCATAGGCGTAACCTTTCTTGCAACACGCATTTTGTCAAAAACACTCTTAAAGGGCGAGGCATCGTCTTTTGTGCTCGAGCTTCCGCCTTACAGAAGACCGCAATTTTTAAAGGTGTTTGTGCGCTCGATTTTCGATAGAACTTTTTTTGTGCTTTTAAGAGCAATCAAGGTCGCTGCCCCTGCAGGTATAATTATATGGATGCTCGCAAATATAAGTGTGGACGGAGTAAGTCTTCTCAGTTATACATGCAGTTTTTTAGACCCGTTTGCAAGATTTTTCGGGCTCGACGGCGTAATCCTCACGGCATTTATACTGGGATTTCCCGCAAACGAGATTGTTATTCCCATTATGGTAATGGCTTACACGCTCTCTGGAAGTCTTTCGGAAATGGCAAGCATTTCCTACATGCGTGAACTTTTTGTAATGAACGGATGGAGCACTACTACGGCAATATGCACGCTTATTTTCTTTCTTATGCATTGGCCGTGCTCAACCACAATGCTGACAATAAAAAAAGAAACGGGAAGTCTTAAATGGACGGCACTTGCATTTTTAATGCCTACTTTAATCGGTCTCTTGGCGTGCTTTTTGGTTAATCTCGTAATGTAAGAAAACATTTGATTTTTGGTTCGAAATCGTGTATAATCGCCTTGGAGGCTGATACGGATGTACGAACTGACAGATCCTAAAATAATAAAATATCTGTGCTCAAAGTACGGATTTACATTTTCCAAAAGTATGGGGCAAAACTTTATCACAGACCCCGATGTACCCTATATAATGGCGCAAACTGCAACAGATGGTGCTGAGGGTGTTATAGAAATCGGACCCGGTTTTGGAACTCTTACGGCGGCACTTGCATCAAACGCAAGAAAGGTTGTTTCGATAGAACTTGATAAAAGGCTCGAGGGTGTTTTAAAGGAAACGCTTGCAGGTTTTGACAATATTTCTTTTGTCTGGGAGGACTGCCTTAAGGTCAATTTAGGTAAGCTCATAGAAGACGAGTTTAAGGATATGACGGTAAGCGTTGCGGCAAATCTGCCCTATTATATAACAACGCCCGTTATTATGGCACTTCTCGAGAGCAGGCTGCCGTTTAAAAGAATTGTAATTATGATTCAAAAAGAAGTTGCCGACAGACTTTGTGCCGAGCCGGGAGGTAAGGATTACGGTGCGATAACGGTTGCGACAAAGTATTTTTGCAAGCCCGAGATTATAAAAAAAGTTCCTGCAGGTGCATTTATCCCTGCGCCAAAGGTTGACAGTGCGGTAATAAACTTGGAAATCCTTGAAAAGCCGTCTGTTTCGCCCAAAAACGAAGAACTGTTCTTTAAAACCATTAAAGCGGCGTTTTCTCAGCGAAGAAAAACTCTCGTGAACGCTCTTTCTTCGGCAGGTGCCTTTGGAACAAAGGAAGAGGTAACAAACGCAATTGTTTCCGCAGGTTTAGATGCACAAATACGAGGCGAAAAGCTGTCAGTAGAGGATTTTTGCACTCTGTCCGATATATTTGCAGACAAGTAGAAAGGTGGCTGTGTCTACAGCCACCTTCTTTATTGTGAAGAAAAATTTCTTTCAAAAAGCATAAAATTTGCTAAGGAGCAAAACCAATGCCATTTTGAACGCCAAAATGGCGAAAAGCGTCGGGGGATTGCGATTTCCCCCGAACCCCCTAAAACGCCCTCGCAGGGGCGATCTTAAGAGGCGACGTGCCACCTATAAACAAAGTGGTCTTTGTTTATAAATCTATTTTGCTTTTGTTACGCCGTCTGCATTGTCAAACTTATTGACAAGACAGACTAAAA
>JAZRPN010000061.1:0-13049 GCA_045649225.1 Clostridia bacterium
GTGCTCCACAGGAAGCTTTCTCCCCTCCTGAGCATCCATATAGTCCTCGAAATGGGTATCTCGGGTAAAGATCACTTTTCCGTCAAAGTTCTTTACCTTTTGCACTACGTCGGGTACGATTGCCTCTGCCATTTTACTTCCTAGGCTTCCCGTTATAAAGTCCGCCTGCATATCTACTACAATCAGGTATTTCATTGTTTTTACCCCTCAATCTCGAACTGCTCATCTTCCTTTAAGTCAACAACAGTGCAGTCGTTAGCGTATGTACATTCAGGAAGAATTATAATTGCATTAAGTGCGTCCGCATTTTTGGGGAGCGGCGCAAGATGCCATATAGCCGCATTCATTTTAACTATGGTGTTTCTTGGTACTATAAACGCTTTTGCTAAATCTGTAACAGGCACTCCTGCAGATGCCGGCGCAACGTGAAGAATCATATCATCATTTAACGGAAGTATCATTTCCCATGTTGTTGTGTGATATTCCTGCTGAGTGATAATCATTTTCTCAGGTTTTTTAACCGTTATGGGAGAATATCCTACCCTGTGGCTGCAGTCAGCAACTAAACGGTCAGGATAAAAAGTGTGAAGTTCGCCTGAAAGGCCATAGCCCTCAGGCTTGTCCATCGTGTAAAACTGACCAAAAGGTGCAAAGTTTTCGTGGGTGATTGGTTGTGCTTTGATTTTTCTCATAATTAAAACTCCTTTTAAATTATATTCACATTACAGTTTAAGCAGTTCGTCTGCTATAACATCTGCAAGAATTGCGTGCCCCTTGTCGCTCGGATGCAGTCCGTCAGGGATAACCTCTGCATCTTTCGGGTCAAGCGGGTTTATTTCAAACAAATCGATTATATCTACGTTATTTCTTTTGCAAAGCTCACGAATTGCCCCAACATAGTCCGCTAAAATTTTTGAATCAGGATTTGACGGTTCATCCTCCTCTGTTCTATGCAGCGGTGTCATAAAAATTATTTTTGAATTCGGGAAATCGCTCTTCAGCTTCTTTATAAGTGAATTTACCGCACCACAAAAAGCATAAACATCTTCACTCTCAAACGTGCCAAAGGGTGCATCGCCATGACCGAAGTCATTTGTTCCTCCGAACACTACCACTGCATCTGCACCTCTGTCCATAATCTCTGCACGAAGTTCAAAGTAAAGGTCCGCACTTGTAGATTCCTTTCCCGGAATAATCTGGCGTGCTATCCTTGTCCCCGACACACCGTAGTTAATTGCGTATTTCAGATTGTACTTTTCCTTGATAATCTGATGATACACCTTATCAGGCGCAGTTGTCCCGACTCCCTGAGTTATGCTATCACCAAGAAAATTTATTGTTAATCCGTCTAATTTCATAACACTTCTCCACTGCCCATTAAAACAATTTCTTACTGTCTATCAAAAGTGTAACAGGTCCGTCGTTTAGCAAACTAACCTTCATATCTGCGCCAAATTTGCCGTTTTCCACCTTAAGCCCTTCGCCACGGACACGCTCAATAAATTTTTCATACATTTCCTTTGCGTAATCAGGTCTTCCCGCAGACGAAAAGCTTGGCCTTTTACCCTTTCTGCAATCCCCGAAAAGAGTAAACTGCGACACTACCAAAAGCTCCCCCTGGATGTCTCT
Organism: Clostridia bacterium; assembly: GCA_045649225.1. GTDB lineage: Bacteria > Bacillota > Clostridia > UMGS1883 > UMGS1883 > UMGS1883. The sequence continues at coordinate 1,630 of JAZRPN010000061.1, forward strand.
CACACTCAGATTCATTTTTCCGTCCTGATCCTCAAAAATACGCAATCCGCATATTTTATCCGTCATATATTTCAAATCTTCTTCCTCATCGTCATCACAAACGGCTAACAAAACCAAAAGACCTTTTTCAATCTGTCCTATGATTTTTCCGTCCACCGTTACCGATGCCGAAGAAACTCTTTGAAGCACCGCTCTCATTTTAAGACCTCTTTTCCTTTGTAATCTCCAGAAATTCTGAATTTTCCTGCACCCGATAGTATATGTAAATACTTAAAATCCACCAAACGATTATCGTACTATTTTGCTTACCTTTGCGCCAATGAGGTCAATCAGTTTGTCGGGCGAAAGTTCAACCTGATAGCCTATCTTCCCCGCACTGAAGACGATGTTTTCAAACACTTTGCAAGACTCGTCAACAACCGTTACATACTGCTTTTTCATCCCTATAGGCGAACAACCGCCCCTTATATATCCTGTAACCTTGTTAATGTCTTTCACGGCAATCATTTCAACCGATTTTTCACCCACGGATGCGGCACACGCCTTTAAGTCAAGTTCGCGTGTAACGGGAATAACAAAAACATAGTTCTTTTTTGACGGAGCAACGGTAACCAGCGTTTTAAATACCTGTTCGGGATTTTTGCCTATCTTCTCCGCTACTGAGCATCCGTCAAAATCCCCGTTGCTTTCATAGGTATAGAGAGTATATTCAATTTTATTTGTTTCAAGAATTCTCATTACATTTGTTTTGAAATTTGCCATTTTTATCACCAAGTATATTATAATACACTACTGTTTTAAAGTCAATTTTAAAGCATGAAAAAGCACCCCTGAAATCAGGGGCGCTTTCTAACAATTACATATTGTATTTTTTGAGCATTTCCTTTTCGAAGTTAAGAAGGTAAGCTGCCTCAGCATCGATACCTGCTTCTGAAGTGTCTGCAACAAGGTTGCGATAAACGTGGATATCACGACCAACCTCGCCGCCTTCCATAACGAAAGGCTCAGATACGATTCTGCCCTTGTAGTTGATGTCCTTAAGAGCACCGAAAATCTCATCCCAGTCAAGATGACCTCTGCCGGGTGCAGTACGGTTGTTTTCACCAGTGTGGAAGCTTGTGAGCTTGTCGCCTACAAGACGGATAGCATCACCGATGTTGTTTTCTTCAATGTTCATATGGTATGTATCAAGAAGAACACCGATGTTGGGGCTATCGATTTCAGCAACGTAAGCAAGAGCTTCTTCAGCAGTGTTGATAAGGCAAGTTTCGAAACGGTTTACTGCTTCTACACAGTAGGTTACTCCGCATTCTTCTGCAACCTTTATAATTTCTTTCATACTCTTTATGCTCTGTTCCCAGTAAGGACGCTTGTCGCCAAGGAAGTTATCGGGAGTACCCCAGCCTGCGTAGCTTACGCCTGAAAGAAGGGTGCCGCCGCCAACGTGCATTTTTCTGATGATGTTCTGAAGATACTCAACGCCACCGAGTCTTACCTTTTCGTCAAGAGAAGAAACGTCATAGTTTCTGTCAAGACCAAGGCTATATGTAAGCTCGATGCCTACCTCGTCAGCAAGAGCCTTCAATGAACGGATTTTGTCATCCGACATTTCAAGAAGGGGCTGAGCCTGGAACTCAAGAACATCAAAGCCGATGTCTTTCGCCTTTCTGATATACTTTGCGTGGTCTGCATCCCAGTTCTTCTCCCAGAAGTTCATAAAAATACCGAGTTTGTTCATTTTCTTTTCCTCCTAATAATTTATTATAAAATATCGCAGTTATAACCTAAGTAGTTAACAAATGCTTCCTCAACAGACTTTGTCCAGTCGCCGGGAACAAATGCAACGTGATGTCTGTAGCCGTTCTTGAACATATACTCAAGAATCTGAGGCATATTCTCGTGCTCATAAACGATACCGCAACCGAAGAATTCTTTTTCAATCGGGTCATCAACGAGCTTGCCGCCTGCAGCGAATGCCCAAAGCTTGCCGTTTTCTGTCTTGAAGCTGCCTGCAGTAACATTGCCGCTTCTGATTTTACCGTTTACGATACCAACGCCTGTGCCCTCGCCGTATGATTTCTTGAACATAAGATGCTCAGAAATGCTTGTCGGACCATCAAAGAATGAATCCGGAATTGCAGAGCAGTGGAATACGATAGACTTTGTTTCGTCCTCGCCGTAGTTGTTGTTAAGGTCAAGAAGCATAACAGGATGCTCGCCTGCACTCTGAAGAGCATACATCATAACTGCATTGTTAACGTCAAGCTCGCAAGCAGCAGGGATGCCTCTCTCGTTAAGGTCTGCAAGAACAAGGCAAGGAGCGATGTTGTACTTTGTTACGAACTCGTCCCAGCATCTTACTGCAATAGCCTTAAGGTCATATTTTTCGATAAGCTCGTCAATTGCAACTGCAAGGCGAGAAATATTTTCAAGCTTCTGAGCAGGATATGTACCAAAGTCAGTCTTTGCTGCAAAGTAAGCTTTTTTCTTAGCAAGCTTTTCTTCGTCTACTGTATCCATCATAGCAAAAACGAAAGAAAGGTCGATTGTTTCAACGCTTACGTCAACATTCTGGAAAGCAATTTCGTCAATACGAACTGTCTTGAATGCAGTTGTTCTTGCACCGATTGCACCGATGTTGAATGAACGAAGATTCTTAACAACACGGCAAACGCCGCCGAAAATTCTGAGGTCCTCTGCAAAGTCAGCTGAAAGCGGATGAACGTTAGCCTTCTTTGTAAGTGAGAACTTGATTTTGCACTGTCTGAGGACGTTGCACATAGCGATTTTACCGCAAAGAGAGTCTCTTCTCTGAGAGAAGTCCATCTTGCCGAATTCGTCAGGATATGCCTGAACAAGTACAGGAACCTTGATATCCTTGAACGCTGCACTTGCACCATTCTCGTCACCGAAGTTGGGAAGGCAAAGGATAATACCGTCGTACTTACCTTCGTTGTCCTTAAGGAACTTGTTGTAAATTTTACCTTCTTCGAGCGTTTCAACCGCACCGTATCTTGTGAGGTTTTCGTCCATTATGATATAATCAAAGCCATTTTTTTCAAGAGCTTCAATCATTTCTTTTCTTGCGTCGGCAACTACTTCGCCGGGGAAGAAACCTCTGTTGCCAAAAAATAAAGCAAATGTTGTTTTGTTCATTTTTTTACCCTCCATATATTATTATAATTATATTATAATTGGATTATCTTATAAAATATAGCTAAATTTACTACGAAAAATAGCATTATCTTATTGACATTTTGAAAAAGCCGTGTAATAATATACAAGGCGGAGGTGAAATAATGTTAATTTTCAATAAAAAGAAGCTATATAAAATCATAAAGGACTTTTACGAGCTTACCGGTGCCACTATAAGCATCTTCGATACAGAGTTTAACAGGCTGTTGGTGTACCCCCCTTCCGAGCAGAAATTTTGCCAGATGATTAAGTCGGGAAAGTGTTCAAGACAAGGTTGCTTTGGTTCCGACAAAAGTGCGTGTATGAAGGCATCGTCGTTGAACGAGCCCTATATGTTTACCTGCCACGCAGGGCTTCTTGACGTTTCAATCCCTGTAAGGTATGAGAATGAAATTCTTGCTTATATAATGTTTGGGCAGATTCGCGATCGCGAGCAAAAGTATGTAAAGCTGGACAATGTAATAAAATGCTGCCAAAGTTATGACATCACTCCTGAGGTTATTGAAGAGCTTTATGAAAATATACCTATTCTCACGCATAAGCAGGTAACCGCCGCAGCTAACTTTTTGGCGATGAGCACCATATACCTCCACGTAAGTCAGGCGATTAAAATTGAGAAAAATGAGCTTGTGTCGGGTATAGACAGCTACATAACAAAAAACATTTCAAGCCATTACAGTATATTGGACCTTTGCGATGAATTTAAGATTACGCAAAGTAAGCTCTATGAGCTTTCGCACAAGTATTTTCAGATGCCAATAGGCAACTACATAACCAAAAAGAAAATGGATAAGGCAAAGCAGCTTCTTGCCACAACACAGATGGCAATTTCGCTTGTGAGCGAAAGCGTTGGATTTACTGATTATAACTACTTTATCCGCAAGTTCAAGCAGGAAACGGGATATACTCCACTTCAATACAGGAAGAATTTCCCGCATAATGTTATGTAAACACCCAATCGTCACGTCAATAGACACAAAAAAAGATGGTGCATTGCACCATCTTTTTGTTTTTATAAATCAACCCTTTACAGCGCCGATCATTACACCCTTTGCGAAATATTTCTGAATCAAGGGGTAAACAACAAGAATCGGAACTGTAGCAACCACGATAATTGCGTACTTGATACTTTCGCCGATGCTCTGCGCATCAATCATGTTACCACTTTCGCCCATGCTTGCAGTATCGTTCTGAATAAGAATACCACGAAGCACCAACTGAAGAGGATGCTTTCTTGTATCCTGAAGGTAGATAGCAGCATTGAACCATGAGTTCCAGTGAGCAACACCGTAGTAAAGCACCATAACGGCCATAACCGCCTTTGAAAGCGGAAGGATTACGTGCCACAAAATCTGCATATGAGTTGCACCGTCAAGGAATGCAGCCTCTTCCAGACTTTCGGGAATTGACTCGAAGTTTGTACGCATGATAATCATATTGTATGTACTGATAGCACCGGGAATGATAAGAGACCAAAGTGAGTTGTAGAGACCAAGATCCTTTACGTTAAGGAAGCTGGGAATCATACCACCGCCAAAGTACATTGTGAGAATCATCATTATCATGATGTATTTTTTAAACATAACATTTCTTCTTGACAGGAAATAAGCTGCAAGAGATGTCATGAAAAGGTTTACCAAGACACCAACAACCAAAACGAATATGGTATTCATATAACCGTTTATGATATTGGGGTTTTTAGCAACTGCTTTGTAAGCCGCAACGTTAAAACCGAGGGGTTTTAACAAAAGGCCCTGGTGTGCCATAAGTTCACCCGAATCACTAAATGATGCCAAAAGCACATAAATCATCGGGTAAAGACACACTATTGCAAACGCCGACATGATAATCACGTCAAACGCCAGAAACAAATTTCTGGATAAGCTATTCTTTCTCATAATTTTACCTCATTTCTTAGATTGTTTAACGGATTTTACCACAAGCTCGTTTCAGAAACTTTCTTACTGATGGTGTTAGCAACACACAACAACAAGATGTTTACTACCGAGTTAAACAATCCAACAGCGGTTGAATAGCTGTAGTTAGCGTTAATAAGACCTTCTCTGTAAACGTACGACAAGATAACGTCAGCCGTCTTATACGTATGCTCGTTGTAGAGAAGAATGACCTTTTCGTAACCAACACTAAGCACCTGACCCATTCTCATAATAAGAAGGATAATGATAGTGGGAGCGATGCCCGGAAGGGTAATGTGCCAAGCCTGTCTTAAACGACCGCCACCGTCAATTTCACAAGCCTCATAAAGAGACTGGTCAATACCTGAAAGTGCAGCAAGGTAAATGATAGAACCCCAACCACATTCCTGCCAGATGTTGGTACCAACATAAATTCCTGTAAACCACTCGGGTTTAAGAAGGATAGATGTTGTATCTCCACCATTAAAGTTAGCCAAAAGCTGTGTAACGATACCGGTTGTACCTGTGAAGCTCTTGATCATACCGCACATAACAACCATTGAGATGAAGTGCGGAAGGTATGTAACGGTCTGAACAGTTTTGATAAAATACTTATTGGTAAGCTCGTTAAGAAGAAGAGCAAGCACAATAGGCATCGGGAAACCAACCAGAAGAGCAGTGATACTGATTCTTAAGGTGTTACCGAGAAGTCTTGTAAAGTACCTGTTTTCAAAGAACCTTATGAAGTTACCAAAACCAAAATCGCTCGCCCAATCACTGTCCATAATACCCAAAGCAGGGATATAGTCCTTGAAGGCGATAATAAGACCGTACATCGGTTTGTAATGGAATAAAATATAGTAAATTACCGGTAGCAGTGCTATAAGATAAAGAACCTTGTTCTTGGCAAAGTCCTTGCGGGCTCTGCCAAGAAACGAGTTATCTTTTTTCTTATAGAGGCTCGGTGTAATGTTAACGTCTGACATTATACAATGCCCCTTCCTGTAGTTTGCGTGTGGGTTATCTCTTCAAGAATCTCTCGTAAGCAGTCTGCTTGATTGCAAGTGCATCTTCGATACCCATTGCCTTAACTTCCTTAACGAAAGCGTCAAATGTATCGAGAGATCTCTTACCTGTGATGAATTCGTGGAATGCTTCACTAACAAAAGTATCGATTTCACCCTTGATAGCTGTGTATTCGTTAGATTCTTCACGAGTCAAGATAATCTGGGGAACTTTGTAGTTAGCGGAATCGCTCTTAGCCCAGTTTGTAACAGCTTCCTGCTGCTGAGGTGTAGCGTAGAACTGTTCAAGATATCTCTTATCCTGAACGAAGGGACCCCAAACACCTGCAAGGCAGTTATGAGCAAGCATCTGGCTCATGTTCTTACCTTCAGCATTGTTTGTGATTTCTTCGATATATGTGGGATAGCCATCAACCATGTTGTAGCTCTGACCTTCTTTACCGAAGTTGTAAGTCATATGACCTTCTTCAGAGTAACCGTAGTCAAGGAAACGAGCTGCAAGAGCAGGGTTCTTACAAGATGTTGTAATTACAACACCGCCAAGGCTGTACTTAAGTTCTGCATTTGAGAACTTAGCATTTTCGCCTTTCTTGTGTGTGGGGTAAGGAGCACCTGTAAGGTCAAATGCCTGACCCTTCTTCTGTGTAAGGAATGCACCCATTCCGCCGCCGCCTGAATCGAATACTACACCAGTCTTGTCGTTAAGAAGGTTAGCTCTTGTTGTTGTAGAGTCGAGCATAGCATAGTTCTTATCAACATAACCCTTATTGTACCACTCGTTAAGCTTTGCAACGTAGTTTTTGAAGTTCTTTTCGATAGGACCGTAAACGATCTTACCGTTCTTTACGTATTCACCGTAGTATGTATCAAAACCGCCTGCGAAAACGTTGAAGTTAGCACCTGAGTAAGGAGTTACGCCACGGTTCTTGAATGCTTCAAAAACTGCATCCCATTCTTCGATTGTTTCGGGAATTGCAAGGCCGTCTTCCTTAAGCCAGTCGCTTCTGAGGATAAAACCTGTTGAAACGAGAAGTGTCTCATGACCTCTTACGAAGGGGAAAGCATAGTACTGACCATTGTCAGTCTTGATCATCTTGTCGATTTCGCCGTCTTCTTCGATGTAAGCCTTAAGGTTGGGAGCGTAGCCCTCGATAATATCGTTAAGCGGATAAATCTGCTTCTGATCGATATATGTCTGCGGTCCGAGGCTGAGCCAGCTAGACTGAATCATATCAGCCATTTCGCCTGAAGCCATCATAAGCTGAAGAGCCTCACCCTGAGTACCTGCTGCAGGATGAATATACTCTATATTGATACCTGTTTTTTCTTTAAGTGTTTTAGCGAAGTTTGTTTCGCCGTAGTTGGCAACGTCCGTAGCGATAGCTGCCGGAAGATCCATCCAGTATGTAAGTGTTTCGTCAGTGTCGAGAGGATACTCTACAACACCTGTGGGCATATCACTTTCGAAGCCCAGGTCTGCTTTATTCTTTTTGCCGCAGCCTGCTGCAAAAGAGAGAACTACTGCAAGTGCAAGAACTAAGCATAAAACTTTCTTCTTGTTCATGTTTTTTCCGTCCTTTCAATTTTATTTTTCTTTACGGGAGACGCCCCGTAACTGACCAAGAATTTATACCAAAGCAGCATCAACTGCCACTCAGATAACAAAACACGCACTGCAACTTGTACCTATATAACAAAATACGCAGTGAAGAAAAAAACATTCGGCAATTTTACCAAACATTTTCGTCTTTATATACATTTTACCTTATTTTATAGTTTTGCACAACGGACAATATTACGAATTTTGCCCGAAAAGTATGACAATTTTAACCTTTGCGGTACAAAATTAATTAATTAAGGACATTTGTGCAATTTTCACTATATTTCTTACATATTATAGCATAATCTGTATAAACTTGTCAATACGGAGTTTAAATTTTTAATTTCCAAATAGTGGAACGGCGTAGGGGCGATTTCAATAACGGGAGGAGCAAGCCCCTTCCCTAAGGCGGTTGGTCTTAGAGAAGGGGCTTGGGTTGTAGGGGACATTCATGAATGTCCCGCGGGCAATTCGTGAATTGCCCCTACAATGCGTGCGTGTTATTCAATGAAAATCGCAAGACGATTTTCTACCATAATTATTCATTATTCAATATTCATTTTTCATTATTTAACGTTCATTATTCAATAAAAAAACGGAACGGGGTTAACCGTTCCGTTTTTTAGCTGTATTTAATTATTCAGCATCTGTAAGGGGCATAAGGCCTTCCTTAGCGAAAACGAAGAACTTAACTTCAACGTTTTCGTCTGCTGCTGAGTATGTGCCAACTGTTCTTTCAGCAAGGTTTGTTGTATCAGTGATAGCCTTGAGGCTTGTAAGTGCACCATTCTCGTAGATTGCTGCGAAGAATGTTGCCTTGGGAGCTGCGTTATTAACAAATCTTGCAGAGATTGTACCATTTGCCTTTGTTACATTCATAACTTCGTAATCTTTTGTGTGCTTGTTGATAACAAAGTCATCATACTGGATTGTTCTTGAATTATTATTCTGACCATAGTTTACCAACAGGGTCCACGCTGTATTAGCAGTAAAAGTACCTTCCCTAACTATCTTGTCATTAACTGTTGCAACCCATGTACCTGCATCCAAGTCCATTGTGCAATCAAAATCATACCATGTGTTAGGCTCGATAGTATACTGACCTGCGTTATTTACCCAAATGCTTTCCTTACCATTAAGTTCAAGCGAAGAGTGAGCAAATATAGCACCGGCACCAATCAGGTTGTTACCGTAGATGAAAAGGTTTGCTTTACGGTTAGTTCCATCATATACGTCAGGTGTTCTGAATCTAAAGCTTACAGTATATGTGCCTGTAGTCGGAGCGTTGCTCGCTGTAAGATGAAGACGACCTGATGTACCATTACCTACGTTGAGATAACCATCTACCTTAGTTGCGTTTGCAGTTGAAGCAGTAGTAGCAACGTTTGTACCTGCAGCGTTTTTAAACTGTGTTGTGCCAGGGGTGATTGTACCAGCTGTATTGAAGTCATCGTAAAGGTAGTTTGTAACGCCGTCTTCAATGTAGTTCTGAGTGATTTTGTTTATAACGAAATCATCATAAACGATTGTTCTTGCGCCAAGAGCAGATGTATCAATAAGTCTGCGCAAATCATAGGTATATGCTGCTGACACCACAGTTTCATCACCGATTTTCGCAACATATGTATCTGCATCCAAATCAATTGTAGCCTCAAAATCATACCACGCCTCGGGCTGAATTTCAAGTGAGCCTACCTTATCAACACCTGTTGAAACATTGGTTGTGAGCCTGTTAACGAAATTGTCCTTGTGACCGGGTGCGTAGATGTTAAGTTCAACAGTAGGATTCTTGTCGGGCGTCATGAACTTAAAGCTAACAGTAAATACGCCTGAGGTATAGTCTACAAGAGAAAGATCAGTATTACAAGCTTCCAAAATAAGACGACCTGATGTACCATTACCTACTGTAAGAACGCCGTTATCAATAACTGCATTAGAGGTAGCAGAACCTGAATGGCTACGGGCAGTTACTGTTCCTTCAGCATTTGTGAAAGCTGTACGATATCCGAGAGTAACTGCACTCTCGCGAGTGAAGTCATCAGTGATGATGTTTTCGCTTGTTGAATCTACTACCTGCTTTGCTGCAAATGCAGAGATGCTGCACATTGAAAGCGCGAAAGCAAGAACAACAACAAGACTGAGAAGTTTTTGTGTTTTTTTCATTCTTATACACTCCTTAAAAATTTTATATTATATAAATAAATTTATGAACAAATATACTTATACAAGATTGATTTTACCATTAAAGTCAACAGTTGTCAAGTATCAATATGCAAAAAAATGGATAAACTTTTTGGTTATTTTGACGAGAGAAAAATACAGTTTTTTCGTGACAAAGAATGCGTTTTTTAGGGGGTGATATATAATAGGAAGAAAGGCGGGTGATTTTAAAATCACTCGCCTTTTGATTGTTTGATTATTTATTTGAGATAGTATTCACTCTTTACGAAGCCTACTTTTCTCACAACGGGGTATGTGCCATCGGAGTTCTGAAGAAGCTTGAAGTTCGGAGATGAACCATTGAAACAAGCCTTTATATCGAACACATAGGTATTCCAGAGCGTGTAGGTATAGTTATTACTTGTTGTATAGGTGGTTACAGGGAACTTGTTTGCCGTGTGTGAGAAACTGATTGCCGGGTTTGCAATGAGCGGATGGCTTGTATGACCGAAGTAAACGTCGAATTCTTCGTTTTTACCACCTGCATACGGAAGAGTTTTCCAGTTTCCATCAGCATCTGTTACCGCAAATACTGACTGCTCACTTACGGATTTTCTCTTAGCGCAAAGCATAATGGTATATTCCTCGTCCGCAGTATCTCCAAAGCTTGCAACAGTTTTTTCTGTTTCATAGTCCTCGTCGGGGTCTGCGTCCAGCTCTACACCAAAGTCAACATAATGGATGAGTGATGTGTCAGCACAAGCCTCTACCGAGGTACTTACATAACCGTTATTACTCTCAATTATGTAGGTATGCGGTGTTGTGTACTCGCCCACAACATCGTTTGCAAACTGCTCAACGGTTGAGAAGTACTTTTCATCATAGTTTGTAGCGGTGGTGGTTGCAAGCTTTTTACCATCCTTGAAGATAGTATATGAACTTGCGCCCTCAACTGCATCCCATGAAAGCTTTACGCCGTTTGCCATTGACTCTGCCGCAAGGGACATATCTGTTACGTTGAGCTTCAGACCAATCGGACTAAGATTGCTAAGATTGTTAAATACGAAGAATTTAACTTCACTACCGCTCTGAGCTGCAAGGTCAAGTTCAAACTTTGCGTAAGAATCTGTGCCATAGGCTACATTCTGAAGTGCGTTTGAAACCTTTCCGTCTGCATCTTTAGCTGATGCAATGATTGTTGCAGCATTTTTGGTGTTGTTATTCTTCCTGATTTCGCCCTTTATTGAGTAGCCTGAGCCATTATCTGCTATCTCTCTGAGCTGAATATCGCCTGTGTTTAAGGAAGATGCGTTCTCTACCGTTACATTTGCAATGTAGCAAGCTGAGCTCTTGCCTGCGATATTAAAGTCGGTATCGTATCGCCCGATAGTCTCAAAGTTACCGCTCGGGATATTAACTGTAGTTGTTTTCCAGGTGTTTGTGCCTCTGCGATTGATTGTGAGAGACGCATTGTCGTACTCGCACCAGTCGTTTTCCGTTTCAACACCCTTTGTATAAGTAAGG
>JAZRPN010000062.1:0-6416 GCA_045649225.1 Clostridia bacterium
TCGTGGCAAAGGCATCTTGCATACAAATCCTCGCCGGTAAACTCAAACTCCTCACCAAATCGGTCAAAGGCACGAACCGTAGTTTTTTGCGGACGAGTAACCTCGCCAACTCTGCCGGGCACGCTGAGGCAACCCTCAGGACCTGTAACGCTTCCCTTTGTTTTGATGATTTCGGGGTTTATAAGCTCGAGTATACCTTCTTCGCCAAGGTCTATTACCACCACCCTGCGAAGTATACCTATCTGCGGTGCCGCAAGGCCCACTCCGCCCGAGTCTATGAGTGTATCGTGCATATCTTCAAGAAGAAGATGCAGTCTGTCATCAAATTTTTCTACAGGTCGGCAAACCTTTTTAAGGCAATCATCGCCGATTTCTCTTATTTTCCTTAAAGCCATTACTATTCTCCTTAGTTCATACTGTAAGAGTCCCATAAGCCATCAATGGTTATACGGGTTGATGCTTGCCGAAATTGACAAGTCTGATTTTATTTTTCCGTATTTTTCGTGCAAAATACTGCGTAGATTTTCAATCAAAATATCGTCGGCATTGCATTTAATCCATACCCTCTGCCGAAATCTGTTCTGAAGCTTGTAAATCGGGGCTTTACTTGGCCCATAGATTGAAACTCCTTCGAAAGAACGAAGTGCAAGACGAAGCTTCATTACAATCTGCGACGAAATATCGATTACCTCTTCTTCATCGGAAGAGCTTATGATTATATTTACAATATCGCAAAACGGCGGATACAAAAATGTGCGCCGATACACAATCTCATCATTATAAAATGCCTTGTAGTCCTGCTCTGCCGCAACATTGAGCGTTTTGTTTTCGGGCATATATGTCTGGATAATGCCACGCCCTTTTTTGACGCCACGCCCCGCTCTGCCGCACACCTGAGTTATAAGGTTAAACGTGCGTTCCTGAGCACGGAAATCGTCAATATTAAGAGATGCATCTGCCGCAAGAACACCTACGAGGGTTACGTTTTCAAAGTCAAGTCCCTTTGAGACCATCTGTGTGCCGATAAGAATATCGTACTTTTCCTCCAGGAATTTATCGAGCAGTTTTTCATGCCCGCGTTTTCCGCTTGTGGTATCGGCATCCATACGCAATATGCGTGCAGACGGGAAAATTGATTGAATCTGCTCCTGCGCCTTTTGTGTGCCGCTTCCAAATGCTTTTATCTTACTGCTTCCGCACTTGGGGCAACTGCCTGTTAAACGCTCACTGTGGCCACAGTGGTGGCAGGTGAGGTGATCGGCATTTTTATGATAGGTGAGCGAAACGCTGCAGGACGGACACGAAAATACAAACCCGCATTCCCTGCAGGAAACAAAGGTTGAGTATCCGCGTCTGTTAAGAAAAAGTATCGTCTGCTCGCCTGATTCCAGATTTTTTTGTATTTCGCATGCTAAAGCACGGCTGAGAACGCTTCTGTTCCCCTCGCGAAGCTCCTCTCTCATATCGACTATCGATACGGGTGGAAGAGTGTTGTTATTAAAACGGTTTTGCATTTCTATCAGGGTGTACTTTCCCTGCATAGCATTGTAGTAACTTTCCACCGAGGGCGTTGCCGAAGCAAAAATGAGTGGACACCCATTCTTTTCGGCAATAAATTTTGCAATGTCGCTCGCAAAATATCTGGGCGACGACTCAGACTTATACGTCTGCTCGTGCTCCTCATCTATTATAATTATACCAACATCTTCGCACGGTGCAAAAATTGCACTCCTTGCTCCCACAACAACATTTGCTTCCTTGCGACGAATTCTGTTCCATTCATCGAGCCTTTCTCCAACGGAGAGCGCACTGTGGATGATTGCAACAGTTTCGCCAAATCTGTCAAAAAAGCGTGATGTCATCTGCGGTGTAAGTGAAATCTCAGGCACAAGCACGATTGCCTGCTTACCCTCCTTTATTACGTCGGAAACAAGCCTTAAGTAAACCTCGGTCTTTCCACTGCCTGTAACCCCGTGAATAAGAAAAGGTTTGCCTTTGTTTTCACGTATGGTATTAAGGGCATTTACCTGCTCGTCTGTCAAATGGACCTCAGAAACCTCTTTTTGCGTTTTATCACCAAGCGGGTTTCTTAAAACAGGCACCTCGCGGTAAGCGACAAGCCCTTTAACATAAAGCGATTCAACTGCATTGCGTGATGTTTTTGCAAGCGCTATTATATCGGGAACAGAAAATTCCTCCCCGCTTGCGAGAAGACGAAGCACCGCCGCCTGCTGAGGCGCCCTTTTTTCAATAGCCTTTGCAGTAGTCTCTGCATCTGCCTCGCCGCAGTAATATGCCAGCCTCACAAACTTGTCGTTAGCCCTGCGTTTATCACGAAAGCTTTTTTCGCAAATTTTCTTTTTAATAAGTGAATTAACGGTAGCTCGTGCACTCTTTCCGAGATAACTCTTAATCTGCTGTATTTCAGCGGAGCCATCATTTTGCACCAAAAACTGAATCAGCCTTTGCTGAAGCGGGGTGGTACTTCCGATAAGAGACATATAGCCGTGAGAAAGTGAAATCCACTCCTCCGTTTTAATGCCGATGCCGGGTGGTAGCATAACACGTGCCGCCTCTGAAAACGTACAAAAGTAGTGCTGTCGCATGAAAAAGCAAAGCTCGATTGCCGTTTTAGTAAGAACAGGGAAGCTATCTGTTACAGATTTTATGCTTTTCAGCCCGTCAAAATCACTTTTTTCCTTTAACTGTGTAACGTAGCCCCCCATCGGCAAATTACCACCGCCAAAAGGCACACGCACCCTTGCGCCCACACTTATATCTTTGGAAAGCTCCTCGGGCACAAGGTAGTCAAAGGGTTTATCAATATTAAGATTGCCGGTGTTTAAATATACCTGTGCAATCATTTTCTTTAGTCTTCTTTAGCGGTGTGGGCGCGGATTACGTTAACCTTTTTCTCTGCAATTTCATTTATCGCTTTGGGAACGGTTTTGTCGTCATTTGTTTCTGCCGCTATCTGACGTGCTCTCTTAGCGGTTACGATAACGAGGGAATAGCGTGAGTCCATTCCTTCCATAAGCTTTGAAATTTCGGGATACAACATCATAATAAATCTTACCTTTCTGTTTAAAGTTCTGTTTTAAATTCTTTTATTATTTCTTCGTAGTTTCTCTCGAGACGACATTTTTCAGCTTCGATAATTGCTTCGAGCTTCTTTACCGAGCCTTCAACAGTGTCGTTTTCGAGTATGTAATTGTATTTTTCCACAAAGTCAAATTCCTGCTTTGCGCGCGAAAGACGCATTATGATTTTCTCGTCATCTTCGGTGTTCCTGCCGCGGAGCCTGTTTTCAAGCTCCTGCATTGTGGGCGGAATAACAAAAACGAAAACACCCTCAGGGTAGTGTGAACGCACCTGCATCGCACCCTGAACTTCGATTTCAAGAATAACGTCCTTACCGCTTTCTATCATTTTGAGTACGGCGTCTTTTGGTGTTCCATACATATTTCCGCAAAATACTGCGTGCTCAAGAAAACCATCGTTTTTAACTCTTTCCTTAAAATCGTTTTCGGAAATAAAGTAGTAGTTCACGCCATCAATTTCGCCCGGGCGTGGATTCCTTGTCGTTGCCGATATGGAAAGGGAGCAGTTATCGTGCGTTTTTATATATTCCTCACAAATTGTACCCTTGCCCGCACCTGACGGACCCGATACCACAACAAGAATACCTTTTTTATTCATCTGCAAGCCCCCCTCCCGTATTTACAGAACCATCCGCTCTCTGTGCGATTGCCTCAGGATGAAGCGCCGAAAGAACTACATGGTCGCTGTCTGTTATAATAACGCTTTGCGTTTTTCTGCCATAGGTGGCATCTATGAGCATACCATCCTGACGTGCCTCCTGAATAAGTCTTTTAACAGGTGCGCTCTCAGGCAGGATAATGCTTACAATCCTGATGTCCGACACAAAGTTGCCAAAACCAATGTTTATCAGTCTCATAAAAGCACCCCTTACTCAATGTTTTGGATTTGTTCGCGAAGCTTTTCAATCTCCGCCTTTACGTCGATTACAATGCGTGCAATGGTAAGGTCGTTTGATTTTGAGCCGATAGTATTAATTTCTCTGTTCATTTCCTGAATAAGAAAATCTATCTTACGGCCTACCGCATCGCTCAAGTTAAGCATTTGACGAAACTGCTCTGTATGGCTCTTAAGACGGACAGTTTCCTCGTTTGTGTTTACCTTGTCCGAGAAAATCGCAACCTCTGTCATAAGGCGTGCCTCGTCATATTCGGTATTACCCAAAGTTTCACGCATTCTGTCTTCAAGACGTTTTTGATAAGCGGTAACGATATTGGGTGAGTAGTTTTCAATTTCCTTTGTTGCATTTTCAATAAATGTAAGGTGGCTGCACAAATCTTCGTAGAGCTTTGCACCCTCCGCCTCGCGCATTTTATCATAGCCATCAAGTGCAGATGAAAGTGCCGCAAGGACTGCTTTTGAGATTTCGTCAGCGTCCTCATCTTCGCTTTCTACAGTGAAGATATCGGGCAAACGAAGAAAAGTCTCTGCCTTTGCACTGCAGGGGACACCCAGCTCCTCCGAGAGAGCTAAAAGTGCGTTGTGATACGAGCGTGCAAGCTCTGCATTGAGAGTTACAACCTCGCCGCTTTTCTGGTTGTTTTCAACGTTGAAGAAAATGTCAACCTTGCCCCTTTTTATTTTTTCAGAAGCAGCTTTGCGAATAGCGTCCTCAAGAAAAATGTATATTCTCGGAAGCTTGATGGAAAAATCACTGTAGCGTGAGTTTACGGACTTTATCTCAATGGTAAATGTTTTTCCGTTATATTCTGCGGAGCCGGTGCCGTAGCCCGTCATGCTTTTTATCATAAAATCATATCCCTGTAAAAATGTAGTAGTTTTTAAAGTTCCTCTCCAAGAACACTCAATATGCCAAAAGGGCATACCTATACTTATAAGACATTATACCATATAAAAGGCGTTTGCGTCAACAATTTATCAAAATCTTTACAATTGAAAAAACTCTTTACTATCCGTGAAAATTGTGGTATTATTATGATAACTATACTATCAAAGAGGTGTTGACTTTGGATCAGCAGAATATTTTTACCTATAAGGATAAGCCGATGGTTCGCCGCGGTGATACCATATACTACGGTGATATGACAAAGAAGTATATCATCATTTTTACAATCAAATCAAAGCATAAAGAAGGCGACATAGAGGTTGCCGACGAGGTTGTTATTGACCTTTGCACAAACAAGGGAGATAAGAACAAGGTTATTAAAAAAGCTACAAGAGAAAGCCTTTACGAAGCTATTGATATTGCTGAATTCTGGCTTGAGGATGCATTGGAGAACGGTTAATCATGAAAATGAACGAGCAAAACCTTACGATGCTTGCCGATTTTTACGAATTTACAATGGCAAACGGGTATTTTGTTAACGGTATCGGCGACAAAATATGCTACTTTGACTTGTATTTCAGAGCTGTGCCCGATAACGGCGGTGTGGCAATAGTGGCAGGTGTAGAGCAGGTTATTGAGTATCTTAACGATTTGCATTTTACGGACAGTGATATAGAGTATCTGAGAAGCAAGAACCTTTTTGATGAAAGCTTTCTTGAATATCTCAGAAACTTTAAGTTTGCTTGCGATGTATGGGCAGTGCCTGAGGGTACGCCTGTTTTCCCGAATGAGCCGCTTGTTACGGTGAGAGGCCCTGCAATTCAGGCTCAGCTTGTTGAGACGATGCTTCTTCTTATCGTAAACCATCAGACGCTTATTGCAACAAAGGCGAGCAGAATTGTGCGTGCGGCACAGGGCCGTGCAGTGATGGAGTTTGGCTCAAGAAGGGCACATGGTACACACAGTGCAGTGCTTGGTTCAAGGGCGGCGTACATCGCAGGGTGCGTGGGTACTGCCTGCACTCTCAGTGATGAGATTTACGGTATACCTGCACTTGGAACAATGGCACACAGCTGGGTGCAGATGTTTGAGTCGGAGTACGAGGCGTTTAAAACTTACGCCGAGGTTTATCCCGAAAGCTGTACTCTTCTTATCGACACGTACAATGTTTTGGGAAGCGGTCTTCCCAATGCTATTAAGGTGTTTAAAGAGGTTCTTTTGCCTAAGGGATGTCGTCCCAAGGGCGTCAGAATAGACAGTGGTGATATTACCTACCTTACAAAGAAAATCCGCAAGGAACTCGACAGCGAGGGTTTTGAGGACTGTGCAATTGTTGTATCAAACTCACTCGATGAGCATATCATAACTGACACGCTTGCACAGGGTGCAAAAATCGATTCATTCGGCGTTGGTGAACGCCTTATAACTGCTAAAAGCACACCTGTTTTCGGCGGAGTGTACAAGCTTGTTGCAGTTGAAGAAAACGGTGAAATCGTTCCCAAAATCAAAATAAGCGAAAACCCTGCAAAGA
>JAZRPN010000063.1:0-4704 GCA_045649225.1 Clostridia bacterium
CTTCTTTCCTTTATAGCGTCATATATTTCAAATCCCTCAAAACCGTAATCAAAGGCATAACGGCAGGTATCAAGAAAGGAAGCACGGCTTACATTCTTGGTTGAAAAAACAATCTTCATATTATGCCTCCTCAAATACAATTTTGTTAAGTGCATTTATATATGCTCTGATGCTTGCCGCAACAATATCGGTCGATGTTCCATTTCCTGAATAAAGCTTTCCGTTGTTGCGAAGTCTTACAAGGGCAGAACCAAGCGCCTCTTTCCCCTCTGTTACAGACTGAACCTGAAAATCGTCAAGCTCATAGTGGTGGCCTATGCACTGCTCTATTGCACGGAATGCCGAATCGATAGGGCCGTCGCCGCTACTTACGCCACACATAATTTCACCAGCGCAACTGAGAGTAACCTGGGACATTGAGCTTGCCACGTTACTGCTCGTTGTTGTATATGACTCAAAATGGTATGTCGAGGGTGCCTGCATAGCTGAGCTTGCGATTAAAGCCTCAAATTCCTTTGAGCCTACCGCACCTTTCTTTTCGCATACCTGCATAAGCGCATTATATACATTTCCGATATCGGAGTCGGAAAGTTCATATCCCAGAACCTGTGCAGCCTGAGCAACCTGTGCCATGGAAGAATCTGAATCAAGGAGTATCTTTTTCTTCTCGCTGACTGTTTTTTCGGTTTCATAAGCTTCGTGATTTATGCTTGAGAGCAAATCATCAATGCTTGAATGGATTTTTGTGTTGTTGAGCTTGATTTGTGCACCAATCTGCGCACCGCAAACGCTTACAGCATCGGAAATTTCTCCGGTAAGAAGAACACCCTCTCCTGCCATAGCACACTTAACACCGTCTGCGCCCTTTGAAATTGCGGCAAACGCCGATGCAGTTGCCATCTTGATACGGTCAGAAACCTGCACGTAAACAGGAACAGTAACCGCTTCTTTAACTTTTGCTACCATCTGTGCAATCTCTTCAGGAGTTGACGCACCTGCATTGTCGCAAATAGTTACAATGCCTGCACCATTCTTTTCCGCCTCTTTCACGGCAGAAATAAGAAAGTCTTCATCGGCTCTTGTTGCATCAAGTGCAGAAAATTCAACATCATCGCAGTATGTTTTTGCTTCTTTAACAAGCTCTGCAATTTTTTCAAGCATTGCCGCCTGCTTAACGTGATATGTATATTCCATCTGGATGGTTGATACGGGAAGCTCAATCTGAAGACGAGGCTTTTTTGCATCCTTGATGCACTCCCAAACAGACTTAATATCCTCTTTATTAAAGCCCACAGGAATAGCGATAATTGCACTCTGAACATTTTGCGCAATGGTTTTATAGATAATCGTATCCTCACGAAGATTTTTTACAGCCGCCAGCTCGATAGCATCCACGCCAATGAGGTCTGCACAATTTGCTATTGCCGATTTTTCACGGAAGAGTAGAGAAATCTCTCGCTCCTCTGAAAGCTTTTTAAGCGTAATGTCTGCAATATTGATTTTTCTCATTTAAGAAAACCCCTTTCAACCCAAAGTATATATAGGAATAAAATTTACCAACAAAAAACGTTTTCGTCTCTTTGCCTTTCAAAGAGACGAAAACGCTAAAATTCCAGTGTTTCCGCGGTACCACTCTTCTTCACCCAAATAGGATGCACTTCAGATGCCAACACATCTCAACTCTGTTACGGGAGTTCCCGTTTGCCGCTACTTTTAGTTCACGACAACCGCTCCGCGGCGAGTTCAGCAAGCTTTCCCAATGCCTCGCACCAACCGGCATCTCTCTCAAGGCGAAAGTTATTGCATACTACTCCGCATCTCAGCGTTTAATTGAAATTAGAATGAATTTTAGCATAAAAACGCTCTTTTGTCAAGCTTTATTTTTGGGACGCCATAATTTTGCGTTGTTGTATAGTCCGAATCTGCCCGAAAATACATACGCAATTATAACAGCTATTATAAAAAACGGTACTCCCTTTGCGCCAAACACCTCTATAGCAAGTAAAAGCGATGCAATCGGGCATTTTGTCATACCCGAAAACAGTGCAATAAAACCAAGCGCTGCACCAAGCCCGCCGCTAAGCCCCAACAGACCTGCTGCAAGGCATCCAAATGTAGCGCCTATAAAAAAGGTGGGTACAATCTCGCCGCCCTTAAATCCCGCAGCAATTGTAATTGCAGTAAATACTATTTTCATAAGGAATGCACTGTATTTTACATTTCCCGAAATAGCACGCTCTATTACATCCATACCTGCACCGTTGTAGTCGGTTGTTCTTAAAATAACTGTCAGCAAAACGATGATGAGACCGCCGACTACTGCCCGTACATATTGATTGGGGATACACTTTCCCATTAAAGACTCTGTCTTATGTATAGCAAGAGAAAAGAGAATACAAACACCTGCACAAAGAAGTGCTAAAACGACTACTTTCAAAAGGGCATCTGCCTGATATTCAAAAGCTTTCGGCAAAACAAATCTTACCGCCTCAACGCCTAAGAATTGAGAAATGAAAAAAGCTACTGCAGAAGAAATAAGCCCAATCAAAAGTCCACAGAAGTTAAATACCCCCGTTACCTCCAACGAAAAGACCATTGCCGTGAGAGGCGTGCCGAAAAGGGCGGCAAACACACTGCTCATCCCTGCGGTAACAAGCATTTTTGTACTTTCGTTATCCCGCTTTAACGCTTTTCCTACGTTGTAGCCCATACTTCCGCCAAGCTGCAGTGCCGCACCCTCGCGCCCTGCTGAACCACCAAGCATATGCGTAATTACCGTTCCTATAAATATCAGCGGTATCATAACAATTGGAACATCTTTATTTTCCTTGACTGACTGAAAAACACGCCTTGTATCAATATTGCCTTTAGAGCGAAAAACATTGTACATAGCGGCAATCACAAGACCGCCAAGCGGTAAAAACAATATAAGAACGGAATTGTTTTGCCTGAACGTAGTTACATAATCCACACTTATGTGAAAAAGCGTTCCTAAAAGTCCGCCCAAAACACCAATCAATATACTAATTGGTATCAGTTTCAATATTTTTCCTTTTGTAAAAAACATTTGCGCGATCCCCTTCTAGTTTAAGCCCGCCAATCAGGGCTTACGAATAAATGCATTAAGTATCAGTGCCACAAAGGTCAATCCCAGCAGCATTGCAAAAGTTGTAGCGTATCCGCCGGTGGCTTCGAGAACCTTGTTGGATACGGTAGCAACAAACGAGCCTACCATAGACGTAAATGTCATAAGAGCCATATTACCCGAAAAGTTCTTCATTCCGAAGAAAGACGATGTGAAGGCAGTGGTAATTGTAGGACAAGATCCATAAGACATTCCCGAAAGGCACAAACCTATAATACAAAGAACAAGAGAATTCGCAGATACTGCGATAAGTGTAACTGCAGCAGCACAAATAGTAAGGATATTTGCACCTATCATGGTCTTGCGCCTGCCTATAGCATCAAACACTGCACCTGTTATAATTCTGCCCATCCCGTTACATACAGAAAGCACACCAACGAGGGATACTGCCAAAGCTTCCGGAGCCTTAACTGACAATGCAAGATCCTTGGCAAAGCTTATAACTGAGCTACCTACAGCAGCAAGAAATGAAATGCAGATAAATGCCATCCAGAATGACGGGCGTCCTAGCATCTGCAGTGAGGTATAATCCTGCCTGTCAAATGATTCTTCCTTATTATTCTTTGTTGATTTTGGTTTGGGAAGCTCAATAGCAGAATCAGGCTTCTTAAGAAGAAATCCTGAAAGGGTAATAACAATAAATATTGCAATACCAAGTATGATATAAGTGCTGCGCCAGCCGAGAAAGCTCTTAAACATTGCATCTGCTATATTTCCAAGCACAAGGGCAGATGCGCCAAAGCCCATCATAAGGCAACCCGAACAAAGACCCTTCTTATCGGGAAACCAAGTGCTTACCGTGGATACTACCACGTTATAGGCAATGCCGATGCCCAACCCCGCCAGTACGCCATAGGTAATATAAAGCATCACAACGTTTGCATTGCGCAATAATGCGGTTAAGATAAATCCAAGAGCAGAGAAGCCCCCGGATACCAAAAGAGCAACTGTGTGCCCTGCCCTCTTAGAAAGATTTGAACCAAGCAAACCTCCTATGCAAAAAAAGGTCATTGCCAGTGTAAAGTTAAGAGCAAGCTCGCTCTGCCCCCACCCGAATTCTGCCGATAATGGAGATTTAAGTATAGACCAGGCGTATAACACACCAGCAAAAAGCATAGATATTATACCTATGACCATATATCCCCAACGTTTAGATAGATTTTTGTTTGTAGTATTCAATTTCTCTCATCCTTTCTGCTGTAAAATTTATTTTGCACACTCCTTTAAAGGTTGCTACACACTTTTGAAAAACCCGCCAATGAGGCGGTTTTTCATTTCTCATAAAATCACTTAACCTCTATTACCTTATACCCCTCTTTTTCAACGACCTGGGTAAGAGCTTCGGCTGAGATGTCTGACGAAAGAGTTACTACTGCCTCGCCTGTTTTATGGCTTACATCTGCACTTTCAACCTCGGCAAGGGTTTCAAGAGCTGTTTTAACCCTCGCTTCACAATGAGGGCACTTAATTCCTTCAATTACCATAGTTTTTTTCATAGCTTTATTTTCCTTTACATTTTTTATTTTGACATAGTTAAGCCTTAAGGCATTTGTTACAAC
>JAZRPN010000064.1:0-9752 GCA_045649225.1 Clostridia bacterium
AGACGAAAGCATGGAAAAGCTTAAAAAGTGCACAAAATGCCATTTTGATGCACCAACCGCAATGATTATCTGCTATAACAAGGACGAAAGCTGGGTAAGACGCTACGATGGTGCAATGACCGCTCCCGTTGATGCATCTATCGTGATGACACATATGATGTTTATGGCTCATTCTTTGGGCGTTGGTACTTGCATTGTTATGGCGCTTGATCCGATTAAAACGAGAGAGGAATTTGACATTCCCGAAAATTACGATATTTCCACAATTCTTGTAATGGGATATCCGCATCCCGACGATGTGCCTGCACATTTCCATACAGAATTCAGGCCAAAGGAAGAAGTAATATTCTTTGAAGAGTTTTAATAAGAAAGAGGATGCAAAGGCATCCTCTTTCTTATTAACTTGAATAGTCCTCTATCAGCTCTGCAACATCGCTCAGAGTTTCTTTTTTTATGCCTTTTTCAAGCATCTCTCTATCGGCAAGGGGGAGCGTGCTTACGGCTATATCATATTTTTTGTAAATGACAGGGGTTTGTTCGCCATTATCTACATATACTGTAACATATCCGTTGTTGCTTTTTACAATGTATCCGTGGGTTATGTTCGAAGAAGTGTTTTCGGGGACTACCTGAGGAGTCTTCGTAAAAGGGTGCGTCTGCGAGATTGACATTTGCGGAATCTCGCTTTTTTTATTGCGTGCCGTCTTAATATATCCGCTTGCAGAACCTGCAAAAGATGCAGCGCAAAGCACGATACAAAGCTTCATAACAGTTCGGTTTTGCATTTTTATTACTTCCTTTGAATTATTTATTGCAGGTAGTTTTTACCGCAAGGAACAATATTATGCAAAATATACCCGTTTGTAACACTTTTTTAATTGTTTTATGTTACGATAAATATGGTATATTGGATTTTTATGTAAAAATCAGGAAATATCTTTACTTCAGGAGGAAAAACTCTATGAATAAAAGTAAAAATAAACGCAGGAAAAAGAAAAATCTTAAAAAGCTTACCTTGGCGTTGCTCGCACTGATATGCGTGTTTGCAATAATAGGGATAGGCCTTGTTGGCGGTTCGCTTTTTGGTTTTGTTGAGGGGACAGAGCTTCTAGAGATTGACAATATGCGTCTTAACCTTACCACATTTGTTTATGCTGAGGACTCTACTACGGGTGAAATGGTTGAGGTTGAGCAGCTTTATGATGACGAAAACAGAATTTGGGTATCAAGCTCCAAAATTCCCGAAAATCTGAAAAATGCGTTCATATCCATTGAGGACGAGCGTTTTTACTCGCATTGCGGCTTTGATATCAAGCGTCTTACCGGTGCGGCAATTCAGTATATAACAAACAAGGGAAAATCAAGCTATGGCGGAAGTACCATCACGCAGCAGCTTATAAAAAATATAACCAAGGATGATGATTACTCCGTTAAAAGAAAAATTCAGGAAATTTACCGTGCATACAACCTTGAGAGACAGCTCTCAAAGGATGAAATTCTTGAATATTATCTCAACACAATCTACCTCAGCAGAAAATGCAACGGTGTAGCAAGTGCGGCACAGACTTATTTCGGCAAGGATGTTTCAAAGCTTAGCCTGGCAGAATGTGCTACGATTGCGGGAATAACACAGTTCCCGTCAAAGTATGACCCCATCTCTAACCCCGAAAACAACAAGCAGCGTCAGCTTGTTATACTTAAAAAGATGTATGAGCTCGGCCATATAACAAAGGCTGAATACGAGGAAGCCAAGGTGGAAGAGCTTAAGTTTGCAATAACAAAGGATACTCCGACTACTAATATTCAAAGCTATTATACGGATGCAGCCATCGAGCAGATAATAAATGATTTGGTGGAAAAGTATAACTACACCAAAGAATACGCAAGCAAGATTCTCTACAATGGAGGTCTTAAGATTTATCTTTCAATGGACCCGAGCATTCAGGAAAAACTTGACGAAGTGTATCTGGACGATTCGAATTTCCAGAAAAGTTCAAGGAATACACAGCCACAGTCTTCGATGGTAATTATGGACCCGTACACAGGCGAAGTAAAGGCACTTATCGGCGGAAGAGGCGCTAAAGACGCAAACCGTACCCTTAACCGTGCAACTCAAACTCTTCGTCAGCCGGGATCTACAATAAAACCGCTTTCGGTTTACTCTCCTGCTATTGAATATGGGCTTGTAACGCCGACTTCTTTGGTAAATGATTCTCCCGTTGAGTATGGCGACTGGGCTCCGAGAAACGACGACAGGGCATTCCAGGGCAGGATAACTGTTGCGGCGGCACTTCGCGGCTCCAGAAACGTGCCTGCAGTAAAAATATGCGACTATCTCACTCCTCAGGCATCATTTGATTTTGTAAGAAATAACTATCACATATCCACACTTGTTGAATCGGAGAAGAGAAACGGCAAGGTATTTACTGACGTAGGTCTTTCGCAGATTGCTTTGGGAGGGCTTACTGACGGCGTATCAGTGCTTGATATGTGCGCAGCATATTGTGCTTTCCCAAATGGCGGAACATATATCAAACCATCTTTGTATACAAAGGTACTGGATTCTCAGGGAAATGTACTTCTTGAACATTCAACAAAGGGTGTAGTTGCAATCAGCCAGACAACAGCTGAAGACATTACCGAAATGCTTACCAGTGCAGTAAACGGCGGTACAGGTACGGCAGCAAGGCTTTCAAATATGCCCGTTGCAGGTAAAACAGGTACAACCTCAAGCAACAACGACCGTTGGTTTGTGGGCTACACACCTTATTATGTAGGTGCAGTATGGTTTGGATACGACCAGCCGACTTCGCTCAAGGGCTTCTCACCAAATCCTGCGGCAGTCGCATGGCGTAAGGTAATGGAAAAAGTTCACGAAGAACTTCCTAATAAAAAATTCTTCTCAGACCTTGATAAAGGCTCAAAGACTATTATGATTTGTGCCGACAGCGGAAAACGTGCAACACCATCGTGTACAAAGCTTAAGGCAAAGTCGTATAGAGACTCAAAGGTGCCCGAAAAATATTGCACGGAGCACGAGTATACTTTTAACGAGGATAAGCTTTTGGCAGGCTCGGCACTTATAGAAAAAGACGAGAATGTCGAGGGTGTAATAGACGAAGAGTCCGGCGATATTATTCTGGATGAAGAAACAGGCATAACGCCCGAAAATCCCGTTGACGATTCCAGACCGGGACCGATGAATCCTCCCGCTCCCTCAGATACAGGCGGCGGAATAGTAGTTGACTAAGAAGGTGATATTATGGCGTACAAAGAATATATGATTAAAAAACAAAAGGATGTCGGTGCAAAGCTAATTACAGTAGTTTTATATTTGCTGGCGTCTGTAATCAGTATCATTGCATTTTTAATGCTGATGCCTGTTGGTTTCGGAAGTGCAGTTGCACTTATTATTGCAGGTGCATTTTACGGCGCATACCGTCTTTCGGGCAATATGAACAAAGAGTTTGAGTACATTGTTACCGATGACATCATTGATGTTGACGTTATTGTGAACAAGTCCAAAAGGAAAAGACTTATTTCGTTTAATCTTGAAAGTGTTAAGGTGCTTTCGGAGATAAATAATCCCTCGTGTAAGCACTATCTTAACGAAAGCTTTGACTCGGTTATCGATGCAACAAGCGGAAGAAAAGACAAAAAGATATATTTTGCCGTGGTTGAAAAAACGAACAAAGTACTTGTAAAAATGGAGCTTACGGAAGCTATGCTTCAGGCGCTTTACGAGATAAGCCCTTCAAAAATTCATATCTGATAAGGTGAAGAAAAATGTTGTTTTTATCTTCAGAAAAAATTTACAAAGCAGAGCAAGAGGCGATGAAAAGCGTCTCATCAATTCAGCTTATAAAGAATGCTGCAACAGCGTGTTATGAGCACATAAAAGAGTATAATTCCGTGCGAATTTACTGCGGAAAAGGAAATAACGGCAGTGACGGTTACGCCACTGCCATTCTTTTAAAGCAGGACGGAAAGCGTGTTGAGGTTGTGCAGGTTTTTGAGCCTGCCACTGATGAGTGCAAGTTCTTTTGCGAAAAGGCACGGGAAATGGGCATCGAAATTACAGACAGGGTATCGTTTCCCTTTGATGATTTTGAATGCAGTGTTGACGCGATTTTCGGTATTGGCGTAAAGGGAAATGTCGAGGGTAGCGCAGAGCAGGCAATAAACATCATCAACGCATCAGAAACTTACGTCGTATCTCTTGATTTGCCAAGCGGTATGAATGCCGACACAGGCGAGGGAGAGACTCACGTTATTGCAGATAAGACAATCACGTTCACAGCTCCAAAAAGGGGAATGCTTTTTAACAAAAGTGTTGACCCCTGCGGAGAAATTGTAATCTGCGATGTGGGAATACCCGTCGACTACACGGCTGAAGAGGGCAGGTATATCCCCATAACTAATAAACTTACAAAGTCAATTCTTCCGAGAAGGAGCCGTCTTTCGCACAAGGGAACATTCGGAACAGCGGTTATTGTCGCCGGCAGTTATGCAATGGCAGGTGCGGCTGCAATGGCTGCGCAGGCGGCATACAAAAGCGGTTGCGGTCTTGTTAAGATTATTGCGCCTGAGTCAATATGCCATATTTTGAATATACTGGTAAAGGAGGCAGTTGTCATTCCTGCACCACATCAAAACGGGGTGATATCGCCAAATCTTCCCGAAAAAGCAATAGATGCTCTGAAAAAAGCGTCTTCAGTGCTTGTAGGATGCGGACTGGGAAACGGCCGCCACGATATTCTTATTTCAAAAATTCTATCGGTTGTAAATGCAGGCGTTATAATAGATGCCGACGGTATAAATTCACTCCGCGGCAATCTTGATGTAATAAAGAATCGCAATGTGCTTCTTACCCCACACCCGCTTGAGTTTTCAAGAATAAGCGGGCTTTCGGTTGAGGAAATTGAGAGGGCACGCATAAAAAATGCCGATGCCTTTGCCCGTGAATACGGCGTGAGTTTGCTTCTTAAAGGCGCACGCAGTGTAATAGCTTACGGAGGGAACAACTTGTACGTTTCGCTATTAGCGACGAGTGCGCTCTCTAAGGCGGGCTCGGGCGATGTCCTGGCGGGAATTATGGTTTCGCTTGCGGCTCAGGGAATCTCGCTTACAGACAGCGCCGTGGCAGCTTGCTATATACACACAAAGGCAGGGATGATTGCCGAAAAGAAAATCGGTGCATTTTCCACGACGGCAGATGATATAATAAACCTTTTGCCCGAGGCAATAAAAACAATTTAATGTATGTATAGGCATAAAAGTGTAAATAATGTCATTGTAGAAAGCACTTGCCGTAGTACATACAGGTTACGGCTCATTGGAATAACTTACATTTGACCTTTAACTGAAAATATAGTATAATTACTATAGTATTCGCAGGAGGGGGGAGTGTAAGTTGGAAAAGGAAGCCCATCGTAAAATATATCTGACACTTTCCAATTCTCTGCTTTGTGAGCTTGACGGTCAGGCAAAACTTGAAAATAAAACAAGAAGTGAGTTTGTTTCGTTAGCGGTTAAACAATATCTGCGTGAAAAACGCAGGATTGAGGCGAAACGGAGAATGGAGCAAGGTTATCTCGAAATGGGTGGGATAAACCGGGATATTGCGGAAAAATCTTTATTATCCGATGAAAGTGCATTACAAATCTATGAGAAATTTTTATCGGAGAGTGAAAATTAGTGGTTGTAAAACGCGGTGACATTTTTTACGCAGATTTAAGCCCCGTAATCGGCTCGGAGCAGGGCGGTATAAGGCCCGTTCTGGTCGTTCAAAACGATGTTGGCAACAAGTACAGTCCAACCGTTATAGCGGCGGCAATCACAAGCAAGATAAACAAGGCAAAGCTTCCGACGCATATTGAAATTGACGCAAAGGAGTATGGCCTTAGCCGCGACAGTGTAATACTTCTCGAGCAGGTGCGTACAATAGATAAGCAGCGGCTTCGAGAAAAAATAGGCAGGCTTGACGATGTGCAGATGGAAAAGGTCAACAATGCCATAACAATAAGCTTTGGTTTAGAGGAAAGTTAGTCTTAAAGCTTTACTTAGGAGGAAAAATATGATTAAAAGAATTTCATTGGCTTTGGTAGTGCTTGCACTATTTTTGTTTGTCGGTACTTTTGCAGCTGACCCCGGAACAGACGGGGACCCGCTTATAACAAAAAGCTATATTGACAGTGTTGTGTATCCTTACATAGATAACTCAGCACGATTTACGGTTGTAGAGGTTCCCGCAAACAAATCAGTAATATGCTCAGCGGGAACAGAGCTTATTTTAAGAATGGGCACATGCAGCGTAATCGGCACTCAAAAGGGTGGAGTAAGTGATGTTACAATGGGCTACGACCTTGCAAACGGCATAAATGTTCAGGGCAACCATTTGCTTATAGTACCGCTTGATGACGGTCGCGGTGTAAAGACGTCGACTAATTGTTTGATAATGATAAAAGGTAAATATACAATAAAATAAAAAGATGATGTGTTCTTTTGAACACATCATCTTTTTATTTTCTTACTTTATCTACAAATACGGCTATTCGTTCAAGCGCCTTTTCAATATTTTTTATACTGTAAGCATAACTGCAGCGGATAAAGCCCTCGCCGCCTCCGCCAAAGGCAGTTCCCGGAACAACAGCAACCTTTTGGTCATAAAGAAGCTGAGTTGCAAATTCATCACTTGTAAGCCCTGTTGAGCTGATGTTGGGGAAAACATAAAACGCACCAAGCGGCTCAAAACAACTAAGTCCCATATTTCTGAAGCCGTTCACCATAACTCTGCGTCTGTGGTTGTATTCGTTTTTCATATACTCAACATCTTCATCACAACTCTTAAGAGCCTCAATAGCGGCATACTGGCTTGTTGTGGGGGCGCACATAATCGCATACTGATGTATTTTAAGCATCTGCTGAATTATAGGTGCAGGTCCGCAGGCATAGCCAAGGCGCCATCCCGTCATAGCAAACGCCTTGCTAAAGCCGTTTACCGTTATGGTGCGCTCCTTCATATTCGGGATAGTTGCAAAGGGAATATGATTCCCGCTATATGTAAGCTCGCCATAAATTTCGTCGGAAATAACAATCAGGTTATGCTCTTCAACAATTTTCGCAATTTTTACAAGGTCATCATATTCCATAATAGCGCCCGTGGGATTGTTCGGGAATGGCATAACGAGAACCTTCGATTTGTCCGTTATTTTAGAGAGAAGCTTTTCGGGCGTAAGTCTGAAGTTATCCTTTTCCTCCGTTTCTATTTCAACGGGCACGCCTCCTGCCAGCTCAGCGCATGGCTTGTAGCATACAAAGCTCGGAACGGGGATAAGCACCTCATCTCCGGGGGATACTACTGCACGCATAAATATGTCAATTGCTTCGCTTCCGCCAACAGTAACGATCGTTTCTGTGGCAGGGTCATAGGAAAGACCATATTTTCTTGACTGATAAGCGCAAATTTCCCTGCAAAGCTCAGAAAAACCACGGTTTGCAGTGTAGTGTGTGTAACCCTTTTCAAGCGAGTAAATACCTGCTTCGCGAATTGCCCAGGGCGTTACAAAGTCCGGCTCGCCTACGCCAAGCGAGATAACCCCCTTCATTTCAGCCGCAATATCAAAGAACTTGCGGATGCCTGATGGCGGGATATTACAAACCTTTTCAGATAAAAAGCGAGAATAATCTATCATATTGAATACACCTCTCGGTTATCTTCATCCCTGTCGCCAAAGATAATACCGTCTTTCTTATAAGTTTTAAGCTCAAAGTTAGTCGATGTCGAAACAACTGATTCCATCGGTGCAAGCTTTTCGGATACGAACAATGCAACATCCTTAAAACTCTTCCCCTCGACAGTTACAAGCAGGTCAAAGCTGCCTGATATAAGCGTAACCGACTTAACCTGAGGAAATCTGTAAATTCGCTCTGCCACAGTGTCAAACCCACCGCCTCTTTGAGGGGTAAGCTTAAGCTCGATATTTGCAACCGTGGTATCACGGCCTGCAAGCTCCCAGTTTATGAGAGTTTTGTAGCCGAGGATGATGTTCTCCTCCTCAAGCTCCTTAATCGTGGCGGCGACTTTGTATTCTTCTATATCGAGCATAACGGCTATCTGTGAAATAGTAAGTCTGCTGTCTTTTTCAAGAAGTGCAAGAATTTCGTTTTTCATTAAAAAAACCCCAATCTTTTCTGAATTTACACCCATTATAATACATCTGCCGAAAAAAATCCATAGTTTTTTGCGTTTTAACAAAAAATGTTTGAAAAAAGCCTGTATTTGTAGTAAACTAAAAGATAAGTTGGCTTAGGGGAGATATAAATGAATTTTAATGAGAAGACTATATCAACTGAATATATATTTAAAGGCGAAGTAATTAATATGCGTGTGGATACAGTAGCCACACCACTTGGAAATACTGCCACACGTGAGATAGTGGAGCATCCCGGCGGGGTGTGTATTGTACCCCTTGACGAAAACGGATGCGTTATTATGGAAAAGCAGTACCGCCGTCCGTTTGATACTACGCTTCTTGAAATACCTGCAGGAAAGCTTTTTTACGGCGAAGACCCGCTTGAGTGCGGAAAGCGTGAGCTTGAGGAAGAAACCGGGATGCGGGCGAAAGAATATATAAGTCTTGGTAAGATGTATGCATCGCCAGGATTTTGCAATGAAACAATACATATGTACCTTGCTACCGGTCTTTATGAGGGCAGGATGAACCCCGATGAAGACGAACTGATCGAGGTTTCACGCATCCCGCTTGAAAAGCTTTCGGAAATGGTTCTTTCGGGCGAGATTATTGATGCAAAAACGTGCGTGGCAATCTTAAAGGTTAACGAAATGAAAAACAGAGGAATGATTTGATGAAAGCGGCATTTTGTGCTCTTGGCTGTAAAGTAAATCAGTATGAAGCAGACTGCTATGCCCATATATTTCGTGATAAGGGATATGAGATAGGATCTTTTGATGAAAAGTGCGATGTGTATGTTATAAACACCTGCTCCGTTACAAACACGGGCGACAAAAAAAGCAGGCAGATGCTTCGCAGGGCTAAGAAATTGAATCCTGACGCAATCGTTGTTGCAACGGGTTGCTATGCTCAGACAAAGACCGAGGACGTGAAAAATATGCCCGAGGTTGATCTGGTTATTGGCACAAGCCGAAGATATATGATTTGCGAGCTTGTCGAGGCACTGATGCGTGGGGAAGATCCCGAGGCGGTGCCCGATATTATGAAAGAGCGTGAATACGAAGAGCTTGAGTGTGAGGGAGAAACCGAGCGTACACGTGCGTATATAAAAATTCAGGACGGATGCGACAACTACTGCTCTTACTGCATTGTGCCTTACGCAAGGGGGCATGTTCGCTCAAGAAGGATAGAGAATATCGTAAAGGAAGCAACCCGCCTTGCGGACAAGGGCTTTTGCGAGGTAGTGCTCACAGGGATTGCCGTTGCATCCTACGGTAAGGACTTTAGTTATGATGTAACCCTTTCAGATGTTGTGAGAGAGGTTAGCAAAATCGACGGTATAAAGAGAGTAAGGCTCAGCAGTATTGACCCACGT
Organism: Clostridia bacterium; assembly: GCA_045649225.1. Taxonomy (GTDB): domain Bacteria; phylum Bacillota; class Clostridia; order UMGS1883; family UMGS1883; genus UMGS1883. The sequence continues at coordinate 9,571 of JAZRPN010000064.1, forward strand.
GCGTTTTCGGAGGAGTTTATAAAAGAGCTTGCCGAAAACGAAAAGGTTTGCCGTCATTTTCATATATCGCTTCAAAGCGGAAGTACAACTGTGCTTAAAAGGATGAACAGTAAATACACCGCCGGCGAATACATTGCAGTGATTGAAAATATACGTGCCTTAATGCCCGATGTTTCTATCAC
>JAZRPN010000065.1:0-6937 GCA_045649225.1 Clostridia bacterium
GCACTTGGAAAGGGCCCGAGCCTGATGTTTGTAACGCTCCCGAAAGTGTTTGAATCCATGACGGGCGGAACTTATATAGGCATTGCGTTTTTCCTGCTTGTTTTGTTTGCAGCGCTGACGTCTTCAATCTCGCTTATGGAAACGGTTGTTTCAATATTGTGCGACAAATTAAAAATACGCAGACCGCTTTCTTGCGTTATCGTATTTGTATTTTCAGTAGCTTTGGGACTTCTTTCCTCGCTTGGCTACGGAATTTGGGATGATGTGAAGATTATAGGACTTCAGTTCCTTGATTTCTTTGACTTTATCAGTAACAGCGTACTGATGCCGATAGTTGCATTCTTCACCTGTATATTTGTAGGCTATGTAATCAAGCCCAAGGCAATCGAGGAAGAGGTTGTGCTTTCCGGCAAATTTAAAAGAAAAGGTCTTTTCAGGATTGTTATAAAGTATTTTGCACCTATATGCATTATTCTTATTCTTTTGTCATCTATACTTGATGCATTTGGAATATTCAAAATTTAATAAAAAGCCCGAAAGCAATTGCTTTCGGGCTTTTTTTGATGTATAATAACTTTGTGGTGATATGAATGAGATTTATAAAAAAGAAGCGAGTAATACTTCTTATTGTTGTTATCTGCTTGATTTTAGTGAGGCATTTAAATAACAAAAATCAGGCCTTTTATGAGCCTGACTATAAAAAAGCGGATATCTCGGAGATAATTCGCGGAGACAATATCTCGGATGATGAGTATATGCACATATATAAGCAAACGGGTGTTTCGCCGCATGCGGCAAAAAAACTGATAGAAAATGGCGAATTCACCTTGCTTGAAAATCTGAATAAATTGTATTTTGAAAAGCCTGAATTATCGCTTGACTATATTGCGTATCCGTTTACGGCAGAGGAGATAAACACCACACAAATAACACCGATTGTCGAACTGAAAAAGGGTGATATTTTAATTACCTTCAATACGCATACTCTTGATTGGCGGCACGGGCACTGTGGTATTGTTGTTGATGCCCAAAACGGTATTTTGCTTGAGCATATGTCGGTGGGCGAGACATCTTGCCTGACTGATGCAGAGGATTGGGGCTTTTACCCCGGGTTTTTGGTGCTGAGGCATAATAATGAGAAAGTGGCAGCAAAGGCGGCAGACTTTGCGTATAACAATCTTCTTGACATTGATTACAATATCTTTGCGGGATTGATAAACAAGGATAAATCAAAAAACAGTGTTATCGATTCTTCGCACTGCTCACACATAATATGGCAGGCGTATAAGGCTGTGGGCACGGATTTAGACTATAACGGCGGAAAAATAGTAACGCCGAGGGATATTTCGCTTTCAGAGTCTCTTGAAGTTGTGCAAATTTATGGCATCGACCCAAAGGATTACACCGAAAGAATTATGAAATGAGGTTAGGCTCTATGGGTAAAATTCTTACAGTTACATTAAACCCATGTATAGACAAAACGATTACGGTTGACGGGTTTGTATACGGAGGCCTTAACAGAGTGCGGAGTATGCGCACCGACGCAGGCGGAAAGGGGATAAATGCATCGAAAGTTCTCAAAAGCTTTGGGGCGGATGTTCTTTGCTACACACTTGCCGCAGGTGATGGGGCAGGCTTTATAAAGAATTACTTAGCAGAAAAGGAAATTGAATCAAAATTTGGCAAAGCATCGGGCGAGGTAAGGACAAATCTTAAGATTGTGGACACTCACTCGGGAGTTACAACTGAGGTAAACGAGAAAGGAATTTCGCTTTCTGAAATGGAGTGCGAAGATGCTGTTTCTGAGATTGAAGCACTTCTTTCGGATGCTGAAATTCTGGTGCTTGCAGGGAGCTTGCCTGCGGGGATGGATGCCGATACATACGGCAAACTCATAAAAATCGCAAAGGGAAAGGGCACCCGGGTAATCCTTGATGCCGACGGAGAAAGGCTCAAGCAAGGACTAAGCGAAATTCCGTATGCCATGAAACCTAATATTTCAGAGTTTGAAGAGCTTTGCGGTGAAAAGCTTGACAGTCAGGAGAAAATAGTTCTAAACGCACGCAAATGGATAGAAAAAGGCGTGGGGATTGTTGTGGTATCGATGGGTGGCGACGGAGCGATTTTTGTGAGCAAGGACGAATCTTACAAAACACTTCCGCTTGATATTGAATGTAAGAGTACAGTTGGAGCAGGGGATTCTATGGTGGCTACGCTTGCTTACGGCTTGCAAAAGGGATATAGCCTCGAAAAAATATCACAGTTATGCACCTGTGCAGGCTCTATTACCTGTTCAAAGGAGGGCACGCAGGTGTGCACCTATAATGAAGTGATGGAAAATTTGGAAAAAGTTAAGGTTTTAAAAATTGACTGAGGTGATTGGCTTGGATAAAGTTTTAATGCATACTTGTTGTGCACCATGTTCGCTTTCTTGTATAGATACGCTTCGTGCAGAGGGAATAGAGCCGGTTGCATTTTGGTATAACCCCAATATTCATCCGTGGAAAGAGTACGAAAGCCGACGGGATTGCCTTTTGGAATATGCTCCAACGATAGATATGAAAGTTATAGTTTGCGAGGATTACGGTCTGCGTGAATTCGTTAAAAATGTTTGCAATGATATAGACGGCAGGTGCCTTTACTGCTATGAGCACAGACTTAGGAAAACGGCAGAATATGCAGCACAAAACGGCTTTAAGGCGTTTACGACCACTCTTCTTTCGAGCATATATCAATCGCACGAGGATATCATTAGTTTGGGCGAGCGCTATGCAAAGGAAAACGGTGTTGAATTTTTGTACAGAGATTTTCGCCCCAATTTCCGTGCAGGCAATCAAAGAGCGCGTGATGAGGGATTTTATATGCAAAAGTACTGCGGCTGCATTTTTTCAGAAGAGGACAGGTACCAAAAACAGATAAAAAAGGACGCAGAGCGTTTTTCATAAGGGATAAAACAATGGATATTTTCTATTATAAAAAGGAAAAAGAAACAGACTATTATATAAAAAAGAGTTTAGAGCGTCTTGGAAAAGATACTTCGCTTTGGAGGGAAAACGGAAAGCCCTTTGCAAAGGACTGCTTTATCGGCGTAACCCATACCGATGATTTTATCTTGGTTGCAGTTGCAGACTTCGATTTTGGAATTGATTGCGAAAACCTAAACAGGCTTGTTTCAAAACGTGATAGGATTGTAGACAAGTATTTCACTGAAAATGAGCGTGCATATATAAATGACGACAACGCCCGTTTCCTTGAAATATGGGTAAAAAAAGAAGCCTACACCAAATACACCGGCGAGGGCCTTGGTGGAATGGGTAAGGTCGACGTGTTTAAGATTAGAGGTTATTTTACTAAACTGGAATTTGGAGAAAATCTCATTTACATTTATTCCGACAGAAAAGCTGTAGGGGACATACAGGATTGTTTTGAAAAATGGGATATAAAAAACACTTGACATGGGGACCCCTTTGTGTTATCATAGTACGGTAACCACGTAGAAAAGGCTTTAAAAGCGTATGCTGCCTTAATAGTGAGTCTGTATAAAACGGGAGGTGCAACAATATGTACGCAGTAATTAAAACAGGCGGAAAGCAGTATCAGGTTAAAGTTGGCGACGTTGTTTTCGTTGAAAAGATTGAAGGCGAAGACGGTGCAACAATCAATTTTGATCAGGTTCTTGCAATCGGCGACGAAGGCAAATTCACAGCAGGTACTCCTACTGTTGAAGGCGCAAGCGTAGAGGCTAAGATTCTTAGCCAGACAAAGGGTAAGAAGATTATCATTTTCAAGATGAAGCCCAAAAAAGGCTACAGAAACAAAACTGGTCATCGTCAGCCCTATACAAAAGTTGAAATCACAAAGATTAACGCTTAATTATGATTGTATTTCAAGTTAAAAAGGATACCGCAGGGAAAATCGTGCAGTTCACGGTTGAAGGGCATAGCGGTTTTGCCGATGCAGGCGAAGACATTGTATGTGCTTCAGTTTCGTCAACTGTTTGGATGACTGTAAATGGTATCGAAAAACAAAATCTTGCGGAACTTAAATATGATGAGAGAGACGGCTACGTTAACTGTCATATTTCACTTGACCGCAACGCATCAGCAGATGCAATGCTTGAGAGCCTTGTTTGTTTTATGCAGGAGCTTTCAAAGCAGTACAAAAAGTATATTTGTGTGTCGCAGGTATAAATTGCGGCATTTCGTAAAGATTATGAGAGGAGTGAAACATAATGTTCGCATTAAATATTCAGTTGTTCGCTCATAAAAAGGGTGTAGGTTCTACAAAGAACGGTCGTGACAGCGAGTCTAAGCGTCTTGGCGCTAAGCGTGCTGACGGTCAGGCTGTACTTGCAGGTAACATCCTCGTTCGCCAGAGAGGAACAAAAATTCATCCCGGTACTAATGTAGGTATTGGTAGTGATGATACCTTGTATGCTCTTGTTGACGGTAAGGTTAGATTCGAGCGTAAGGGCAAAGATAAAAAGCAGGTTAGTGTATATACTGCATAAATGCAAAATGAAGGCTCGGATTATTCCGAGCCTTTTATTTATCTAATTTTAATTGAGGTAGAAATATGTTTGTAGATACAGCGCACATAACCATAAAAGCAGGAAACGGCGGTAACGGTCTTGTGTCGTTTCACCGTGAAAAGTACGTCCCTGCAGGCGGTCCAGATGGCGGCGACGGCGGCAAGGGCGGAAATATAGTGTTTGTTGCAGATAAAACTATGACAACACTTATTGATTTTGCCAACAAAAAGGTATTCACGGCAAAAAATGGTGAGGACGGCAAGGCACGCAACAGCTTTGGAAGAAAAGGTGAAAACCTTTACATCAAGGTTCCTGTAGGTACTGTTATTAAAGACGAAAAAACAGGCCGTATTATAAAGGATATGTCAATAAATGGTGAAGAATTTGTTGCAGCTCTCGGCGGTAACGGCGGTTGGGGCAATGTTCATTTTGCAACTGCAACAAGGCAGGCTCCAAAATTTGCAAAGGACGGGCTTAAGGGTCAGCAAAGAGAGATTATTCTTGAACTTAAGCTTATTGCAGATGTTGGCTTAGCGGGCTTTCCAAATGTCGGAAAATCGACGCTTCTTTCAGTTGTAAGTGCGGCAAGACCTAAAATTGCAAACTATCATTTTACTACGCTTGAGCCAAATTTAGGCGTTGTAAAGTGTGATAATAAAAGCTTCGTAATGGCAGACATTCCGGGGCTTATTGAGGGTGCTCACGAGGGGATCGGACTTGGGCACGAGTTTTTGCGTCATATCGAACGCACTCGCCTTATAGTGCACATAGTAGACGTTTCGGGTATTGAGGGCAGAAACCCCATTGAAGATTACGAAAAAATCAACAGTGAACTTTCTCTCTACAGTTCTGCGCTCTCAGAGCGTCCGCAAATAGTTGTTGCAAATAAGACCGATATTTTAACTGACCCTCAGCTTCTTGAAGATTTTCGTGCATATATCAAGGAAAAAGGGCTTGAGCTCTTTGAAATCAGTGCGGCAGCGCATATCGGCACACAACAGCTTGTGGAAAGAATTGCGTCAATGCTCGACACTCTTGAACCCGTAGAGATTTTTGAACCTGACTTTGTCGAGGAAAACTACGAGGAAGAGCCGTTTGAGGTAAGAAAAGAGGGCGAGGTATACGTTGTCGAAGGCCCATATATTGAAAAGCTTTTGCGTCATAGCAATTTTGAAGATGCAGAAAGCCTTCAGTACTTCCAGCTTGCACTCAGGCGCAAGGGTGTTATAGATGCTCTTGAAAATGCAGGCTGTGGCGAGGGAGACCCTGTCAGAATGTACGAATTAGAATTTGATTATACGGAGTAAATGATATGTTAACATCAAAACAACGTGCTTTTTTGCGCGGACTTGCAAATAAGCAAAATGCTATTTTCCAGATAGGAAAAGGCGGAATAACAGAGGAAATTATTTCAGAGCTTGACATCGCACTTGAAAAGCGTGAGCTCATAAAAGTTACGGTGCTTGAAACTGCTTTTATAACGCCCCGTGAGGCATGCGACGAGATTTGCGAAAGCATCGGTGCAGACGGTGTTCAGTGCATCGGTAACAAGTTTGTTATTTACAGAGAATCTAAGGAAAATAAAGAGATTATTCTTCCCAAATAATAAGCGTAAGGTTGGGTTTTTATGAAGACAGGTCTTTTCGGCGGTGCTTTTAATCCGCTTCATAACGGGCATCTCAAGGTTGCAAGATGTGCAATAAAAACTGCAGGACTTGACAGACTTATTTTTATCCCGACGGGCAGTGCTCCGCACAAGGCGGAAAGCGGTATTTCTCGCTCGGACCGTTTTGAAATGGTAAAGCTTGCAATAGAAAATGAAGAGAAAATGTATGTAAGCGATTACGAACTTAATCGCAGCGAAATCTCTTACAGTGCAGATACTGTCGAGCATTTTAAAGAGCTTTATCCCGATGACGAGCTTTTCTTCATAATGGGTGATGATTCGTATAATAAGCTTGGCTCGTGGCACGAGCCGGAGCGTATAATAAATCTTAGTACACTGCTCGTTTTCCCGCGGGAGGGCACAGAAAAAGGCCCCGATGCAATCTTTATCGAAATGGATAAAGTGGAGGTTTCATCAAAGGAAATCCGTGAGAAAATTAAAACAGGAAAAGATTTCAAAAACTTATTGCCAAAAAGCGTGTTTGATTATATAATAAAAGGTGATTTATACACGAGGTGAATTGCTTTGACAGAAAGTGAAATGCTGGAAAAATTAAAGAAAACACAAAAAAAGAGAAGATTCCTTCACACGCTCGGCGTTGTTGATGAGGCGGCGCGATTGGCCGAAAAATTTGGCGTTGACAAAGATAAGGCAAGGCTTGCTGCACTTCTGCACGACTGCGCAAAAAACTTAGACGACGCAACGGGCAAAAGCCTTTTTGAGCTTTGTGATGAATACGG
>JAZRPN010000066.1:0-14807 GCA_045649225.1 Clostridia bacterium
AATTACCTTTGCAAGCTTAAGCATTGCCTCGCCGTAAATAATAGCCTTTGGGCCAATTTCAAAGAATGGCGGTCTGATTTTAAAATCCTTGTACATAGTTTAACTCCTTCTTAAAATTTCTGCACGGACTTAAAAAGACCGTGCAGAAATGCGTTTTGATAATTAATATCCAACTTTTTCCCAGCATTCAAACGGAGCTGCAAGTTCTTCACTGATATAAACCTGAGTCTTCTTTGTCTGAAGCATTGTGCTGGGGAGGTAAGGTGTGATAGGACCATGTGTGCAAAGACGGCTTGTCATTCTCTGCCATGAAGAGAATGTTCCGCAAGTTGCAAGTGCATGAACCTCAATTCTTTCCTTTGCACGCATTACATCGAGAGGTCCGATAGTTGCTGCGCACGGAGGAACATTAGCAATATCACCTGACTGGCCGAATGTACCATTGAGTGAGTTCTGCATAATTGTCATCGGGTGGAGCTTAACGATCTGTGCAGGCTGATTGAGCCATTCTTCGATGTCGCCACTGCCAATAAATTCGGGGATGGGGTCAACGAATGCCATGTGACCTGCCCAACCGGGTGATGTAGATGCGATATCAGCACCTGTACCCTCGGTGATATCGTCAATTATCTTGGAATAGTCCTTGATATTTGCGTTTGTGGGGAAATGAACATTTTCCATAGGCATACGGAGCTTTTCGTCAATCTCGTTGTAGAGATACTTAATCATAGAATGTGCAAAGCCTGCTTCGTATGTAATAGGTGCGATGTTGCCAGCTTCGTCTGCCCATTCGTCCTCTGCTACAAGGTGAACCTTGCTACAATCAACGCCAAAGTAGTTGATAAGCTGTGCAAGAGGAATGTATGTATCGGGCTCGGGGTTACCAAGTATCATTGTAAAGCTCTTGCCTGCTTCTGATGCAGCTTTAAGGCGCTCAAAAAGTGTTGCTATAAGAACGGGATGAGGGTTCATCATAACCTTTACGTTGAATTCAGGATGCCACCAGTCTTCTCTCTTTTCGAGGTCCTTACCACTGAGGCTACGAACGTAATCGCAAACCTTCTTGTCCTTAAAAGGAACAAATTCATGAGGTTGGAAATCGAACTTTGTTGCGGGATCTGTAATAAAATTACTCATTTAAATCTCTCCTTTTCAATTTGCGGGTGTGAAGACACAACCCTTCTGAGTGTATTATAACATTGGTAAATTATTAAGTCAATTGATTTGGTTACGAAAACTTTTCGAAATTAAAAAGCCCCCTAAAAAGCGGTTAAACATATTGACACAGATGGTTAGTAATGCTATATTAAAATAGAGATTTATCGAGCATTTTACGAAATATTTCGGAGGTTTTTATATGACTCTTACTAAGCTTGCTCAAATTGCAAATGTTTCGCTTTCTACCGCATCTAAGGCGCTTTCAGACTCGCCGGAGATAAGTGCGGAGACCAAGGCGATGGTTATTCGTCTGGCAAAAAAACACGGGTGCTATGAAAAATTTCACAAGCCGCATTATCAGAAAAAGGTTATTGTGCTTATCTGCCCCGAGTTTTTGGGTGCCGATTATGCGCAGATGCTTACATATATGGAAAAACTGGTTGAACAGCGTGGCGATACCCTTTTGGTTTCGATGCACAACTTTTCGGCAAAAACGCAAAATAAACTTTTAGATTACTATATGGGATATTCTCAGGTTGATGGGATTATTGTTATTGAGCCTGTTGCAAAAATCAAAACAGGGCAGAGCCGTATTCCCGTTGTGCAAATCGGGATGAATAACGAAAGTGCAAGCGCACACTGCGTAGATATAGACTGTAGTGAGGCGCTGAGAACAGCGGTAAAATATCTTTTAGAGCATGGGCACAAAAAAGCAGGATTTATCGGGGAGCAAAACACCTTAAATGAACTAAAGCAACTCAGGCGTGCCTGCGAAGATAATCTCACGCTTGCAGACGAGCATGTATTTATATCGGACAGCCGTTTTTACGCCTGCGGTTACGAGGGTGCAGGTAAGCTTCTCTCGCAAAAAGACAGACCGAGCGTTGTTTTTGCTCCGTACAACGATATTGCCGTTGGCGTCATTCAGCGTTTACATGAGGAAGGAATGGATATCCCCGAGGATATTTCGCTGATATGTATGGATGATTTGGCTCTTTTGAGTGATATCCAGAACCTGACGCACTTTTCAAAGCCCCTTTCCTGCATAAAATTGCATCTCGATGTTTTGTGTAGTGAGGCGGTGCATCTTTTGTATCGCTCAATGGAAAATAAGATGGATAAAACAAAGCAGATTATTACCGTAACCAGACAGTTCTCTCCCGGGGAAACAGTAGCGGAGATGGGGGAATAAGGAGAAGGAAAAAAGAGTACCGATGGTACTCTTTTTTATGTAATACTAAAAATCATGACGAACCCCAAAATCTATATTATATTTTTCAAAAATACAGACTATCTCTTCTATAGCATCAAAATCAGAAAGATTTTCGTCCTTTATTACCTTTTGTATTTCGGATAACATCTGTATAGCGGTCGTATCCGCTATTTGCGATGCATCAATGTCAAAACCTTCAATTTGATATTTTATGAAGTCGCATAGATAACTTTTCAGTAATTCAAGCTTTATGTTCATATATTCTTCCCCTAATAAAAAAGTGCGCAGCCGAAGCTACGCACGAAAAATGCATAGCCTCAAATGTTGCGACACATCTTTTACGCCATATAGGTGCTAAAATAGAGGATGCATTTTTACCAATTTAAAATGCACCTACCATGGCTAAAATATTCAAATGTGTCGCAAACATAGTATAACACATGAAGAAAGGAATTGCAAGAAAAAAGAACAACATATATTGTCGTATAAATTATTCTGATTGTTCGCCTGCTTGAACCAACTCCTCTTTTGCGGTGCCCGATATCTATCTTCGGGAGCAAGCTCCCTCGCTATCTATCGACCGCTGCACAACCCTGCGCCTTCCCTTTATCCGCCACTGGCGGCGGTCAGGCTCGGTTCAGTTAACGCCGCTACGCGTCTGTTAAACCGCGTTAGCTCCGCTCAAATCCAAAGAAAGAGATGACAAAACAAAAAGAGTACCGATGGTACTCTTTTTGTTTTGTGGCTCCCCCTGTTGGACTTGAACCAACGACAACGCGGTTAACAGCCGCGTGCTCTACCGACTGAGCTAAGGAGGAATATTTAGTTTTGTTGAAATTATTTGTTGGTTCAAGAACCAACGACCTGTCCAAAATATGGTCGCACTGCACGGCTACCGCCTGCATTGCTCCCTATTTTCTCCGAACTCGCCCTCCTTTCATCTGCCGCCGGCAGCAGTCGGGCTCGTTCCAGTTAACAGCCGCGTGGTTGCGACTGAGCTAAGGAGGAATATTTTCAACTAAAGTTCATTATATCACCTTTTTTTAAAAATGCAATACATTTATTAAAAAAATTGGGGATATTTTCTCCGTGGAGTGACTTTTCACCTTATAAAGTGCCTGAAATATCACGCAAATATACCAATATTAAAAAAAAATTAATAATTTGCTTATTTTTTATATGAATTTGCCGTGTAATATGATAATATAGATAACAAGGAGGTTGTGTTATGAATAATGAATTTAATGATATAAACGAAGAGGTTATTGAAATTACTTCCGAAGAATTAGAAAATGCAGAGCAAAATATCGAAAGTCAGCCTGCAGCAGAGCAGACCGTGATGGAAGATGCTATTCCTGATTTTACGGTAATAAAGCATACTACAAAGAAAAAGAGAGTCTGGACCAGGATTGTGGCACTTTCCCTTGTGGGAGGAATTCTGGCAGGGACGGCTTTTGGCGTTGCAAATAATCTGGCAACAAGAATTATGCGTGCACAAATCCCGATTGAGTCCACAAAAGTAACGCTCTCCAAGGCAGAAACGGGCTATACAGAGGAATCAACAATTTCTCAGATTGCTCAGGCGTGTATGCCCTCAATTGTTGCGATAACGAATCGTGGTGAGTCGGATGTTTTAACGTTTTTTGGCAGATACACTCAGGAAAGCACCAGCTCGGGAAGCGGAATAATTATAGGAAAGAACGATACTGAGCTTCTTATTGTAACAAACTACCATGTGGTTGCAAATTCAAAAGAACTGAGTGTTGTCTTCAGCTCCGTTGAGGAAAAGCTCGAATCGGGAACAAACGGCTCGGTAAATATTGAGGATAACAAGCTTATTCCTCAGGCGATTGTAAAGGGGTACAATTCCGATAAGGACCTTGCGGTTATTGCAGTTTCCTTAAGCGATATTCCTGCCGAGATTTTCTCTGAAATCAAAATCGCGACAATAGGCGATTCTTCAGCACTCAAGCCGGGAGACAGTGTTGTTGCAATCGGCAACGCACTTGGATATGGTCAGTCAGTAACAACGGGTATCATCAGCGCAGTAAACAGAAAAATAACAATGGAATCGTCAACAGGTACAAGCCTTGTTACAAATTCCTTTATTCAGACAGATGCCGCAATTAACCCTGGTAACAGTGGTGGTGCGCTTCTTAATATGGCGGGAGAGCTTGTCGGCATAAACTCCGTTAAGATAGCCTCCAGCGGTGTTGAGGGAATGGGTTACGCCATCCCCATTACAGATGTAAGCAGTATAATTGATGAACTTATGATAAAGGAAACAAGAAGCGTTGTCGATGAAGATAAGCAGGGATTCCTCGGCATTTCAGGGCAGGATGTAACTGCAAGTGTATCGCAAAGCTTCGGGATGCCTGAGGGTGTATTTGTAGCATCAGTTATGGAAAACCTTGCCGCAGATAATGCGGGCATCAAAAAAGGAAATATAATTACTGAAATTGACGGATATGCTGTAAAAACAATTGCTCAGCTTCAGGAAAGGCTTACCTATTATAAGGCGGGCGAAACTGTCGAGCTTAAGGTGCAGATGCAGACCGAAAGCGGCTACAAGGAAAGAACTGTGCAGGTTAAACTCAGCAACCGTGCGGAGAATACTCAGGAGTAAAAATAAAAAAGATATTGACAACAGCACTTTAGTGTGGTAATATGTGTAAAAGAAATTTTTTAAGGAGAAACAAAAATGCTTATTTTCGCTATCGCATTTGCATATTTTTACTTTTACTTTATTTGCACACAAAGTAAGAGTGATTTTTGCTGCGATTAATTTTGAGTAAGCTTTTTAGAAACTTAGGCTCTGCAGTGATTATCACTGCAGAGCTATTTTAATTTAGAAAGGGTCTTCGAAATGATTGTTGTAGTAAACAATAACGCACAAAAAGAACAATTTGATAACCTTGTATCGTGGATAGAGGGGCAAAATGTTGCAGTTCACATCTCAAGAGGTGAATTCAGCACTGTGCTTGGACTTATTGGTGATACAAGCCGTATTGATATTGAGCTTTTAGAGGGACTTGAAATTGTATCACGTGTTATGCGTATCTCCGAGCCGTTTAAAAACGCCAACAGAAAGTTTAACCCTACCGACACCTGCATAAATGTCGGCAACACAAAGATAGGTGCGGGGCATTTCGCAATGATTGCAGGTCCGTGCTCTGTTGAGAGCGAGGAGCAGATTATCGAAGTTGCAAAAAAGGTAAAGGCGTACGGTGCGACAATGCTTCGCGGCGGTGCGTTCAAGCCAAGGACATCCCCCTACGACTTTCAGGGACTCAGGGGCGAGGGCCTTAAGCTTTTGATTGAAGCAAAAAAGGAAACGGGGCTTTCGATAGTTACTGAAATTATGAACGCTGACCATCTTCCGCTTTTTGAAGATGTCGATGTGATTCAGGTCGGAGCAAGAAATATGCAAAACTTCGAAATGCTTAAAGAACTTGGCAAAACAAAAAAGCCAATTCTTCTTAAGCGTGGTCTTGCAAATACGCTCAAGGAATTTTTGATGAGTGCCGAGTACGTTATGAGTGAGGGCAACGAAAACGTTATTCTTTGCGAAAGAGGTATAAGAACATTTGAAACCTACACAAGAAACACTCTTGATATTTCTGCGGTGCCGATGCTTAAGGAACTCAGTCATCTTCCAGTAGTTGTGGACCCGAGCCACGCCTGCGGAATTTCAAGGCTTGTGAAACCACTTGCACTTTCAGGTGCGGCTGTGGGGGCAGATGGTCTTATGATAGAAGTGCACAACGATCCCCAGCATGCACTTTGCGATGGAGCACAGTCGCTTACACCTGAGCAATTCAAGGATGTATGCACGTCAGTACAAAGGGTGCTCGATGTTGTAAGATAAGGGGGATATTTATGAAGATCGGAATAGCAGGGCTTGGCCTTATTGGCGGTTCGCTTGCAAAAGCTTTTTCAGCCCTTGAAAACATCGAGGTTTTAGGCTATGATATAAACAGAAGTGTTACGCTCAGTGCAAAGCTTGAGGGAGCAATCAAAGACGAATTAAACGAACAAAATATTGGTGAATGTAATTACATTATTATTGCACTTTACCCGCAAAACACGATTGACTTTGTAAAAATGCACGCAGACCGCATTTCAAAGAATGCTATCGTAGTGGATTGCGGCGGCGTGAAAAGAAACGTTTGCGACGAGTGCTTTGATATAGCACAGAGGCACGGATTTCGTTTTGTGGGCGGGCATCCTATGGCTGGCACTCACTTTTCGGGCTTTTCGCATTCGAGAGCATCGCTGTTTTCGAATGCATATATGATTTTAGTTCCGCATCGAATGGAGAAGATTGAAACTCTCGCCCAGCTTAAGGAGCTTTTCGTGAGAATAGGCTTTAAGGGCGTTACTGTAACGACGGCTGAGGAACACGATCGGATTATTGCATACACATCTCAGCTTGCACACGTTGTTTCAAGCGCATTTATAAAAAGCCCCAACGCAAAGGTTCACAAGGGTTTTTCGGCAGGCAGCTACCGTGATATGACACGTGTTGCAAGGCTTAATCCTGATATGTGGGCGGAGCTTTTCTTAAACAACCGTGAAAATTTGGTCGGCGAAATTGACCACCTTGTAGAAGAGCTTGTAAAATACAAAAATTCGATACAAAAGAACGATTTCGAAGAACTCAGAGACCTTCTCGCCGAGGGTACAAAAATAAAAGAAAGCATTGATTGATATGAATGAGATATTTGTAGACGCATCAAAAAAATATTATGTTTATGTAGAGGGCGGTCTTCTTAGTCAGGTAGGAACCTTTTCTAAAGAAAAAGGGCTTTGGGGAACCGCGGCAATAATTTCCGACTCAAATGTTGCGCCGATTTATATGCAAACGGTGAAAAAGTCGCTCGAAGATAGTGGCTTTAAAGTATGTACATATGTGTTTGAAAGCGGGGAAGCTTCGAAAAATACAACTACGTTTGTTGAAATTTTAAACTTCCTTGCTGAAAATAAGCTGAGCAGAACGGACACAGTTTTTGCGCTTGGTGGCGGAGTTGTCGGCGATATGGCTGGTTTTTGCGCCGCAACATATTTAAGGGGAGTAAACTTTGTTCAGCTGCCCACGAGCCTCCTTGCAATGGTTGATTCGTCTGTCGGCGGAAAGACTGCGATTGACCTTGAATATGGTAAAAATCTTGCAGGTGCGTTTTATCAGCCAAAGTTTGTGCTTTGTGATACTGATGCACTTGATACACTGCCGTCAATATATTATAACGATGCGATGGCAGAGATTATAAAATACGCCTTTATCTGCGATGCTTCGCTTGCGGATGCTCTTAAAAAGGACAATCCCGATATTGAAGAAATCATAACTCGCTGTATTAAAATCAAAAGTGAAGTCGTAGCAAAGGACGAGTTTGAGGGCGGACTCCGCAAAATTCTTAACTTTGGGCACACTGTCGGACACTCCGTAGAGCTTCTTTCAGATTACACAATTTCGCACGGAAACGCAGTGGCAATAGGTATGTTCGTTGTGGCTAATACTCTTGAAAAAAGAGGAGAATGTGAAAAAGGCACAACAAAAGAGCTTCTCGGGTTGTTAGAAAGATACTCGCTTCCCCATATGTGTGAATTTTCTGCAGAAAGTCTGGCGGAAAAAGCACTTAACGATAAGAAAGCATCGGGTGATACAATTTCGCTCGTAACTATATCTGAAATTGGGAAAAGCGGATATAAGAAAATTGATTTCCCCACTCTCAGAGAACTGATAGAAGAAGGGATTAAAGAATGAAAGTAACTTTATCTCCCAAAAAACTGCAGGGAGTAGTTAAAGCACCGCCGTCAAAATCATATATGCATAGGGCGCTTATTTGTGCGTCGCTAACGGAGGGCGAGACCACGATTGAGTGCGATAGCTTTTCAAACGACATTAAAGCCACGGCATCATGCCTTGAAAAGCTTGGCGCAAAAATTTTAATTGGTGATGGAAAAATTGTTGTCGGCACGGTAAAAAGGACAGACGCCACGGTAACAATTGACTGCAACGAAAGTGGCTCAACTCTCAGGTTTATGCTTCCGTTTGTTGCATCGCTCGGACAAAATACTGTTATAACTGGTGCGCAAAGACTTGGAGAGCGTCCGCTTGCACCGCTTTGTGATGCGATTTCGGGTGGCGGGGTAGAAATTTCCTGCGAGGATGGGGCGTCGCTTCCCTGCGTTGTAAAAGGAAAAATGCAAAGCGGAAATTACATAGTAAAGGCAAACGTAAGCTCGCAGTTTGTGTCGGGACTTATTATGGCACTTGCGATGTGCGGAGGCACTGTTACGGCAGATGGAGAAACCGTTTCGGCTCCGTACATAAATATGACGCTGGACGTTATGAAAAGCTTTGGCATAAACGTAGAAAAAAAGGGAAACGTGTTTGAGGTTGAAAAAGGCGGTAATCCTTCACCCAAAAGCATCTGCACCGAGGGCGATTTTTCAAATGCGGCATTCTGGCTTGTTGCGGGAGTGATAGGCAGTGGCGAGATTATTTGCGAAAATCTGTCTGAGAACACAAAGCAGGGCGACATTAAGATCATTGAAATTCTAAAGCAGATGGGCGCAGATATTGCCTTTGAAGATTCAAGAGTAATCGCAAGACCCTCGCACCTTACGGGCATAGAAATAGATGCGGAGAACATCCCCGACCTTGTACCTGTGCTTTGTGTGGCAGCAGCTTGTGCAGGCGGAGAGACGGTAATAAGAAATATATCAAGGCTTCGGGAAAAGGAAAGCGACCGTGTTGAGTCAACCATGACAATGCTTAAGGCATTGGGCGGAGATATAAGGTGCGAAGAAAATGCTTTAATCGTGAAAAAAAGTAAGCTTCACTCAGGCGAGGTTGACAGCTTTAACGACCACCGTATTGCTATGGCGGCGGCAGTTGCATCTGTAGCAGCTGATGGAGAGGTAACCATAAATGGGGCTGAGGCAGTAAACAAGTCTTATCCCGACTTTTTCGAAAAATTTCATTCCTTGGAGGTAAGAGTATGAGCTTTTCCTTTGGAGAAAAAATAAAAATTACAATATTCGGGCAATCGCATTCCGAGGCAATGGGTGTTGTCATTGAAAATCTACCGGCAGGCATCAGTATTGATGAGGATAAGCTTGCCGGATTTATGAAAAGGCGTGCTCCCGGTCAGGACGAATTTTCAACACCGAGAAAGGAAGAAGACAAGGTCCATTTCATTTCGGGTCTTGTGGACGGGAAAACTTGCGGGGCAAGTCTTTGCGGTGTTATTTATAACACAAATGTACGCTCAAAGGATTACGAGAATCTTAAAAATATCCCACGCCCGTCGCATGCCGATTTTGCCGCATGGGCAAAGTTTGGAGAAGAACGTGATGTGCGTGGCGGCGGTCAGTTTTCGGGCAGACTTACGGCTTGTATTTGCATAGCAGGCGGTATTTTAAAGCAGATTTTTGAAGCTCAGGGAATTTATATCGGGGCGCATATCTCGTCTGTGGGCAAGGTTGAGGACGATTTGTTTGACGCAGTAAATGTAACGCAAAAAGATTTTCCTGACGAAAAGGACTTCCCCGTTTTAAATGACGAAAAAGGCGAGCTTATGAAGGCGGAAATCCGTAGCGCACGTCTTGATAAAGACAGCATAGGCGGCACGGTGGAATGTGCAATTTGCGGCCTTGGTGCAGGTCTTGGAGATGCATTGTTTGCAGGACTTGAGGGGCGTATTTCAAGCACAGTTTTTGCAATCCCTGCAGTTAAGGGGATTGAATTTGGCAGCGGCTTTAAAGGAAGTGAAATGCTTGGCTCAGAAAATAACGCCGAATTTTACATTGCAAATGGCGAGGTAAAAACCAAAACAAACAATCACGGCGGAATTTTAGGCGGAATATCATCGGGAATGCCGATAGTTTTCCGTGCATCCTTTAAGCCGACACCATCAATAGCTAAAGAACAGCAAAGCGTTGATTTAAGAACAATGCAAAACACAACGCTCGTTATAGAGGGCAGGCACGACCCTTGCATTGTAAAGCGTGCAGTGCCCTGCGTTGAAGCGGCAGCGGCAATAGCACTGGCAGATCTGATTTTGTGAAAAGAGGAATAAAAATGGACATCAAAGAATGCAGAGAAAAGATTGATTCTATCGATAAAGAGCTTGTAGGTCTTTTTTCCGAAAGAATGAACGTGGCAAAAGAGATTGCAAAGTATAAAAAAGAAAACAACCTTGCCGTTTTTGACAGCGAGCGTGAAAGAAAGCTCCTTGAAAATGTGGAAAATCAGGCGGGAGAAGAATTTGGCGACTACACACGCCGTTTGTACGGGTCAATTCTTGAACTCAGCAGAGCGTATCAGCATAAAACGCTTACGGGCGAATCGCTTCTTTCAAAAAGCATTGCAGATGCAATAGAAAATACGCCCAAGCTTTTCCCCGAAAAGGCAGTCGTTGCCTGTCAGGGTATAGAGGGGGCTCATTCTACACACGCCTGCGAGAAGATTTTTGAAAAGCCGTCGATTATGTATTGCCAGACATTTGAGGCAGTTTTCCAGGCGGTTGACAACGGCTTGTGCAAATACGGTGTTGCACCTCTTGAAAACAGCAGTGCCGGCTCTGTTAATCAGATTTACTCGCTTATGTCAAAGTATAAATTCAGCATTGTACGCAGTACAAAAATGCAGATTGAGCACTGCTTGCTTGGGGTGAAGGGTGCAAAGCTCTCTGATATAAAGGAGATTTATTCACACCCGCAGGCAATATCACAGTGCAGTGATTTTCTGGGGACACTTGATAAGGACGTTAAGGTTATCCCGTGCGAAAACACTGCCATTGCCGCAAAAAAGGTGGCAGATGCCTGCGATTCTTCAATAGCTGCAATTTCGGCGGCAGAATGTGCACAGCAGTACGGAATTGAGGTAATTCAAAGTTATGTTCAGAATACCTCAAACAACTACACACGTTTTATCTGCTTTGCAAAAAATCTTGAGATTTATCCCGGGGCAGACAGAACGAGCCTGCTTATTCAGACCCCACACAGACCGGGTGCACTTTACAATGTTATTGCGTATTTCTACACGTTCGGCATAAACATTCTCAAGCTCGAGAGCCGTCCTATTCCCGAAAGTGATTTCGAGTTTATGTTCTACTTCGACCTTGAAGTGCCTGTTTATTCCGATAAATTAAAAAGAGTGATTGACCAGCTTGTTCAATCACTTGGCGAAAGCCACATAAAATATCTTGGGAGCTACAGAGAAGCGTAATGAATATTTATCTTATAGCACAAAAGCTATCACACTCGTTTTCGCCATTTATACACGAAAGAATGGCGGATTACGAGTATCGGCTTAAGGAACTGAATATTGATGAACTTGACGCCTTTTTTAAAAAGCGTGATTTCGATGGGCTTAATGTTACTGTGCCATACAAGGTGGAGGTTATGAAATACCTCGACTACATCTCGCCCGAGGCGCAGGAATGTGGCGCGGTAAACACCGTCGTAAATAAAAACGGAAAGCTTTATGGCTACAACACCGATTACTACGGCTTTTGCTATATGGCAGAAAGCGGAGGTGTATCGTTTGCAGGGAAAGACGTTGTTGTAATCGGCAGCGGCGGTGCATCAAAGCCTGTATCTTTGGCTTGTGAAAGGCTTGGAGCAAAACGCACACGCATCCTTTCGCACGCCGAAAACAAAAAAGGCAGTGTGGAAAAGTTTTACGACTGCGATGTTTTGATAAACACAACGCCCGTGGGGATGTTTCCCGAAACAGGTGTGTCGCCCGTTAACCTGGAGCATTTTGAAAATTGTGAGTGCGTTCTTGATGTAATCTACAATCCGTCCAGAACAAAGCTTTTGCTTGATGCCGAAAGGCTTGGCAAAAAGAGTGTAAACGGTCTTTCAATGCTTGTAGCACAGGCAAAAAAGGCCTGCGAAATTTTTACGGAAGAAGCAGTGCCTGACGAAAAGATTGGTGTTATACAAAGGCTTTTGGAGGATGAAACAAAAAATATAATCCTTGTCGGGATGCCCGGCTCGGGAAAAACGACCATTGGTAAAATAGTAGCCGAAAAAATGGGTCGTGAATTTGTCGATACTGATGAAATCATTTTGCATAGCTATGGTCAGCCTGCTTATCTGATAAAAACGCAGGGAGAAAAGCTTTTCAGAGATCTTGAGAAAAAGACGCTTTCGGAGGTTTCGAAAAAAAGCTCGCTTGTGATTTCAACGGGTGGCGGAATTGTTACAACGCCCGAAAATCTTGAGCTTTGCAGGCAGAATGGCTACTGCGTTTTTATTGAGCGTGAGCTTGAACTTCTCGAAACAAAGGGAAGGCCGCTTTCTCAGGGTGAAAATGCCATTGGGCAGCTTTACGAGGTGCGAGAACCACTTTACAAAGCTTTTGCCGAAGCAAGCGTTAAAAATGATGCTGCGCCCGAAAAGGTGGCAGAAATTGTCATAAATAAATTTAAAGACAGGTGAAATAATATGAAAATACTCGTTATAAACGGACCTAATCTTAATATGCTCGGCGTGCGTGAGCCTGGTGTGTATGGGAAAGAAACATATCAGGACCTTGTCGATATGATAAACGAAAAAGCCAAAGCCTGCGCTATCGATATTGAGATTTTTCAGTCAAACCACGAGGGCGAAATTGTAGATAAAATACAAAAGGCGTACAAAAACACAGACGCAATTATTATAAACCCTGCGGCGTACACTCATACAAGCATTGCGATTTTAGATGCACTTAAGGCAGTTTCCATTCCTACGGTCGAAGTGCACCTTTCCGATATAGAAAAACGCGAGGAATTCCGCCGTTTTTCCTATGTTTCGCTTGCCTCGGAAAAGACAATTTGCGGAAAAGGCCTTGGCGGATATGTTGAGGCAATCGACTATTTGTTGGGTAAAAAATAAAAAACTCAAAAAAATGCTTGACTTTTGCTCGCCGTTATATTATAATACATTTCGTGTCAACACGATTGACAAAATATGGCGGTGTAGCTCAGTTGGCTAGAGCAAACGGTTCATACCCGTTAGGTCGGTGGTTCGAGCCCACTCGCCGCTACCAAATTGGCCCGTTGGTCAAGCGGTTAAGACACCGCCCTATCACGGCGGTAACACGAGTTCGAATCTCGTACGGGTCACCATTTTAATATGGGAGCATAGCTCAGCTGGGAGAGCATCTGCCTTACAAGCAGAGGGTCATAGGTTCGAGCCCTATTGTTCCCACCAAACAAAAAGACATCCAATAGGATGTCTTTTTGTTTGGTGCATAAAAAGGAAAGGGCTCGAACCTCGAGGAGGCAAAAAGCGGCAAAAAAAGTTGCCGGTGGCAAGTTTTTTCGCTTTTTGGTGCGTAGCCGGGTACCGAAAGCGAAAGCTTTGGGTCGGCAAGCAGGGTGGATGCGAAGCAGCCACGCCCTATTGTTCCCACCAGAGAAAAGCATCAATCTTGTTTCAAGATTGATGCTTTTCTCAAACCTGTGCTTCCTCAAAAAGCTCTTCCATGTTAACACCAAGAATTTTTGAAATAGCAAATATTTCTTTATCCGAAGCAATTCTTACCTGACCTTCAAGCTTTGAATAGCTTGTTGGGTTTATATCACAACCCATAATTTGCATTTGAGCAATGAAATCTTTTTGTTTTATCCCTTTTGACTTACGAATTCTTTCGATGTTTCTTCCCACAGCATTTTTATTTCCGTAGATTTGTTTTCTGATTTTCATAAGTATATAATTCCTTTTTAGAATATTTTTTATTAGTATATTCTAAATAAGGCTTGACATAATTCCGGTACGGAATTATAATATAATAAATTCCGTTTTGGAATTAAATGCTCAGTTTTTCTCAGGAGACCTTGGAAACAAATGGATATAAAGCTTGAACTATTAAAAATTCATATAACAGATATTATTAACAATAATTTAAAGGATTTTGAAATTGATGCGAATAAAATTGCTGATACAGTTGCGATAAAGATGCTGTCAGAAATTCAAACGATAATAAAGAATGATGATTACTCTGATTTTGATATAGTGGAAAATATAGTATGCGTATTTGAAAAGTATGGTATCGACTTTGGTGCTTGCCACGATTTTTAATAAAGAATATAAAAACCATAAGTAAAGAAGGTGCTTTGTATAAAGCACCTTCTTTACTTATGATAACTCTCATTTGCGTTTATCTTAAACGCACGGTAGATTTGCTCCTCCAAAACAAGGCGGGCAATTCTGTGCGGAAGAGTCATGGCGCTCAGGCTAAGCTTAAAGTCGGCTCGATTCTTAACCTCGTCAGAAAGCCCCAGTGAGCCACCGATTACAAAGTCTACAGTTGAGCTTTGCATCTGAATTTGTGCCATTTTATCGGCTAAGCCCTCGGTTGTAAGGGCTTTCCCCTCAACGCACAGTGCAATCACAAAATCGCTTTTGCCTACTTTTTTAAGTATCTGTTCCCCTTCTT